>CAKOOC010000017.1 GCA_934098375.1 uncultured Bacilli bacterium | reverse complement strand
ATATTACCGCTTTCTTTTTTGCCCTGTTTTTTCTTTCTATAATATATATTCACTAAAAAATGGTGATTTCCTTTTTGTTTTGAAAGCATTTTAAAAATTCCAGATAATTTCAATGTTTCTGGTGTTTGTTTTCTCATGAGTTTGCCCAATAAAAATCTTATCTATAAATTCGTTAACAATAAATCTATTTAATTTCTTTAACTGATAATATTTATTAAATAACTTACAAGGATCAAAATGTTTTTTTGTTTCATAGTAACTAATTTCTTTTTTAATAAAATTTAATTCTGAATTTAATTTTTGTATATCATTTTTATAAATAGTAATTAAATCTTTAAATTCATTAAGACTTATAACTTTATTAACTTTATCTTCATAAATATTTTTTAAGTATTTATTATTGCTGTTTAATTTTTTGATAATATCCTTTTTTTGTTTTTTTAGAGATTCTAATTTCTTAGAAAAACTGTTTTTGGAATTGTTAAAATAATTCTTTTTTAACATATTTAAATCAAAAGAATCTTTTAATTTTTTATTTATTAAATTTAAAATAATTTCTTCTAAAACATCATACCTAATGGAAGATTTATTTAAGCAATTTATATAATTATCATTTATATGAGAGCAAACTAAATATTCATGTTTAGAAGAATTTTTTTTACGTAAATGATTTTTACATTCTAAACAAAAAACCTTACCGGAAAAAGAGTGAACTAAACCGGTAGATTTTAACGGCTTTGTTCTTTTTTTGATTTCTAGTTGAACTTTATCAAAAATATTTTTATCAATAATGGCTGCATGAGTATTTTCTTTTTTTATCCATTTATTTTTAGGCTTATTAATTATTTTATGATTTTTATAACTTACAGTTGTTCTTTTACCTTGAATTAAATTACCTATATATAATTCATTAGTTAGGATAGTTTTAATAGTGTTTGGGTTCCATTTGATAGATTCCCTTGGTTTATTACTTACAATATTTAATTTAATATTTTTTTGATATTTATAAAGAGAAGGAGAGGGAATATTTTTATCATTTAAATATTTAACAATTTTAGTATAACCAAAACCTTTTAAATATAGATTATATATTTCTTTAACAATATCACTTGCAAGGGGGTCTATAATTAATTTATTATTATTTTCTTTAGATATTTCATAGCCAAAAGCAGCGAAAGGGGATATAAACTCTCCTTCTTTCATTTTAGAATTAAAAGCACTACGAATATTATTAGAAACATCTTCTAAATACCATTCATTAACAAGACCATTTATTTGCCTAGATTTTTTATTACCATAGTTTTCAGTATCAGCATTATCAGCAAGGCCAATAAAACGAATATTCCATTCTTTAAATTTATTATTAATATATCTTTCTACAATTTCCATATCCCTGGAAAAACGAGATTGACTTTTACATAAAACAATATCTAACTTTCTTTTTTCACAATCGCTTATTAATCTTTCAAATTCTGGTCTATAAGTTCCAGCACCAGATAAATCTTCGTCACAGTATTCATCTATTAAAATAAATTCTTGATGTTTATTTATATAATCTAATAACATATTTCTTTGATTTTTTATTGATTCACTAGGATTATTTTTATTAATTTTATCCTTGTCTTCATTTGATAGTCTTAAATAAATACCAACTTTATAAAATTTTTGATCATCACTATTTTTTTTCATTAATATTAATTTCGAATTCTAATAAGTTGATAATATTAATTAGTTTCTTATTAATTATTTCTTTTAATTCATCATCATTTAAATCCTTATTAATAATTTCTTTAATATTATAAGTTATCATTACATCCTCCATTTAAATATATTAAATAAGAAATAAAATTATCTTAATTATGATGCTCATTATTTCCAATTTTCATATAATTTTTAATTAATATAAAATAGTGTAATGTTATTAGACTTTGAAATTTTAAGTCTAACATTTACCTTGCTTTCAGTCAATATTACACAATAATCATCAATAGCACGTAAGTATTAAATATAAAAAGACTAGATTTTATGTTATTTAGTAGAAAGTATATAACTGTTAGAGAAGGAAATCTATTAAATTTTATATTTAAAAATAATAAAATTTTGTTATAATATAATAAGTGAGGAGGTAAAATATGAATATTCATAGAGTCGTTGTAAAATTACAAGTAAATGATGATAGATTACGTAAGCCATTTGAAGCAGGTGAAACTATTTTAAGTGATAATGATTTTCAATGGTTAAAAACTAATTATCCAAATTCTTTTGTTGAGATTCCTATGAGTGAGCAGGAATGGCTACAATATTTATCAAGTGAAGTTCATAAAAGTTATGAAAAAGCAGTTAAATTAAAAATGATTTGCGAACAATTTGGATTGGGTGTGGAATTGCCTGTTTCATTTGAATCAAGAACAGGTTCTATTGCTTCTGCAGCAATAAATGGAAAAATGTTAGATCCTGATGCTTATGGCGGCGGAATTAATGATGTAATCGGAAAAGCTTGGGCATATAAAAATGATGTTGAATCATATGAAAAAGCTGTTTTTGCTAAGTTTAATGTAAACTCTAAAACACAACATCTAAATTTTTAAGCAGAAGTTGAAATATTAAATAAAAAAGTGTAAGTCAATAATATAATTATAAATTGTCAATTGAGTTAGTTTATCATGCTCAGTAGAAATAATTCTAAGGAAGATTTATAACCAAGAATCTTCCTTAATTTTGTATTAATAAGCTAGTTTGCTTTCTTAACATAATCTTTATTATATGCATTAATACTATCTTTCATTTTAATGATTAATGAAAATCTAGTTTTTTTTATTAAAGTAAACATAGCACCATTGTTAAAAACTAATTTAATATTTCAATTTAATTATAGACGGTTTGCTTGTTTTTTTTTGAATGTAAACTGCCTTTCTTAAATAGTTCCGGTTTTATTTTAGAATAAAAATAATTTTAATTTAGTTTTATTTAGGATTTAGTTATGCTATAATTTTTATATAATAATAGAGGTTTAGTATGAATGAAAATAAACATATAAAATGTGTGAAGTGTGATTATACTTTAACTAATGATGATTATTTTTGTCCTAAATGTGGAGAAATAACGGCTGAAGGGTATATTTTTTATCAAAAAAGTATGAATTTAGAAAAAATAAAAAGAGGATATGTTTATAAGCAAGAAAGAAAATTAAAGTTTTTTATGTTTTTGTTATGTTTTACTTTTATTTCTTTTGTATTAATGATGAATTATAGGGGTAAAAGCATGTTTAAGCCGTATTTTGATTTAAAAAAAGAAATATATAGTTATATATATGGATATAAATCAACTATATTAATAACAGATAATAACTATAGCAATGTAAATGTTAATTCTTTAGAAACAAGTAAACTGTTAATAAAAAATGATTTTAATAATCAAAAATGGCAGTGTTCAAATAGAAAAGATGTATCAAAAATTGAATATAACTTAGAAAATGATTTAGAAATATTAAGTGTTAGTTTTTGTGATATGGATTATGAAGAAGCAAGTAAAATTGATAAAGTTATTAGAGAAATATATGATTTATTTCCGTCTATTAAAGGAGGCCTCACCAATCTATCTATTTCTAATGCTAAAGAGTTAAATGAATATATTGCATATTTTCAGCCAAGTTATATTTTTATAAATGATAATGAAGATATAAGTAATAATGGTAAAGTACATAAAACACAAATTCTTTTAAATAGTTATTATTTTTTAAATGAAAAAATACTTGATAAAGGAGTAACGAGTGTTGTAACGCCAGAATGGTATGTAAAGGATGCAACGTTTGAATCTTCTATTGCTCATGAACTAGGTCATTATATTTCGTTTTATTCTTTATTAAAACAGTATGGTATAAATAATATATATTATGAAAATTCAGAAAATTCTAAAATAATAGAGGAAATAATCAATAAATTTGATGATGGTAGTTATTCAAATGAAATACTTGATACAGCGATTAATAATTATAATGAGAAGTATAATTTAAGTATTTCAAAAGATGAATTTACTAAAAATATTTCTAAATATGCTGGGGCGAAAGATGCACAAGGTGTTTTGATTGCGGAAGAAACAATTGCCGAAGCATTTCATGATTATTATTTGCATAGAGAAAATGCTCAAAATGAAAGCAAAGAAATAATTGGCGTTATTAGAGGTAGACTATGAAAATTTGTAAAAATTGTCAAAAAGAAATTTTTAATGATGATAAGTATTGCCGCTACTGCGGGACAATAATTAGAAGTAAATGGTATTATTTAAGTGTAAATTTAATGCTTACATTCTTGATTATCTTTTTAATTTTACTATTATTACTATTTGCTTTATCATTTATGTATGAATGAGAGGGATAAAAATGGATAAGAAAAAATTAGGTTATAATGAAAGTATAGATGAATTATATTTTAGATTAGTTACAAATGCAGATGGATTAACAGATGAAGAAGCAATAAAAAGGCTTAGTAAGTATGGAGAAAATAAACTTAATGAGGAAAAGAAAAAAAGTAATTTTATAATTTTCTTAAACCAATTTAATGATATAATGATTATTCTTTTAATTTTTGCAGCGGTATTTTCAGCAATAATTTCTTACATAAGACATGAATCATATTTTGATTCAATAGTTATTATTGTAATAGTAGTTATAAATGCTATACTTAGTTTTATTCAAGAGAAAAAAGCAGACGCAGCAATATCAGAACTTAATAAAATGTTTGTTACAAATAGTTATGTTATTAGAAATGGTAAAAAAGAACATGTGGATGTAAAAAATATTGTTCCGGGAGATATTTTAGAGTTAGAAGCGGGAGATTATGTTAGTGCTGATGCAAGAATTATTTTTTCGGAAAGTTTAATGGTTAACGAATCTACTTTAACTGGTGAATCTAGAGCGATAAAAAAGGATAATCTTGATATAACGGAAGAAAAAGAACTATATGAAAGAAAAAATATGGTTTATGCTGGATGCAATATTACAAATGGACATGCTTTTGCCGTTGTTTGTGCGACGGGAATGAATACCGAGTTAGGCAAAATTGCAACAAGTTTAACTAATAAAAAAAGTGATATAACACCTCTTCAAAAAAAGGTAAATCAAATAAGTAAAGTTTTAACTTATATTATTATGGGAATTATAGTTCTTATGATGATAATTGGACTACTTATGAAAAATAATTTCTTTGATGTATTAATGCTTTCTATATCTTTGGCGGTAGCGGCTATACCAGAAGGAATGAGCTCAGTAATAACGATTATTTTATCTTTAGGAATGAGCGCAATGGCTAAGAAAAATGTGATTATTAGAAAGATGGCAAGTGTTGAGACATTAGGCTCTACGGATATAATTTGTTCAGATAAAACTGGTACAATTACACAAAATAAAATGGTGGTAAAGGCTCTTTATATTAATAATAAAATATATAAAGATGATGAGAATATACCTAATAGTGAAATATTTAATATTGGAGCATTGATGTGTCATAATGTTAAAAAGAGTGATGATAATTATATTGGTGATGAAACAGAAATTGCCATTTTAAAATATTTGGAAAGTATTAATTTTAAATATGATTTATATACGGAAAGATTAAAAGAATATCCTTTTGATTCTGATCGTAAGATGATGAGTGTAGTTACTAAAAATAATGATAAAGTTTATGCTTTTACAAAGGGTAGTTTAGATTCAGTTATTTCTAGGTGCAAATATTATTTAATTAATAATGAAGTTCTTCCGATGACAGATGCAGAAAAAGAAAAAATATATGATGCCGAAAAGGAGCTTTCTTCAAAATCACTTCGTTTACTTGCTTTTGCTTATAAAATTGATGATGTTTATAATTCGGAAGAAAATATGATTTTTATAGGTTTAATTGGCATGATGGATCCACCAAGAAATAAAGTATCTGATGCTATTTATATTTGTAATAAGGCGGGACTTACGCCAATTATGATAACGGGAGATAGTATTAATACTGCTACAGCAATTGGCAAAGAAATAGGGATTATAAATGATGATAGTCTAGCAATAGAAGGAAAGTATATTGATAAGTTAAGTGATGAAGATTTTAAAAAGGCTGTAAAAAAATATCGTGTTTATGCAAGAATTAGTCCTAATACAAAATTAAGAATTGTAGAAGCCCTACAAAGTTTAGGCTATGTAGTAGCAATGACTGGTGATGGGGTAAATGATGCGCCGGCAATTCAAAAGGCAGATATTGGAATTGGTATGGGAATAACCGGTACGGAAGTTGTTAAAAAAGTTGCTGACTGCATTTTAGTTGATGATAGTTTTGTTACTATTGTTGATGGAGTAGAAGAGGGAAGAAGAATTACGTCTAATATTAAAAAGGTAATCCTTTATTTGTTAGCGGGAAATATTGTTGAGGTTATTTTGGTATTCGTATCATTATTACTTAATATGGAAATGTTTACAACTTTACAGCTTCTATGGATTAATTTAGTAACTGATTCAATTCCAGCAATTATGCTTGCTTTTGAAAAGGCTGATGATGATATTATGGAAAATAAACGAGTAAATAAATCGAGTACAACCTTTTTCACACCATTTTTAAATGCTAAAATTATTATTAGTGCTCTATTTAAATCTTTAGTTATGATAATTTTATTTATATATTATGCCAAAACTTATAATGCTAATATAGCTGGATCTTTGTTGTTTATATATTTAATTGCAAATGAATTACTTTATTCTTTTTCTTGCCGAAATTTGAAACATTCAGTAATTAATAAAAAGTTATTTGATAATAAAAGATTATCAATTGGTGTGGGTGTTATTGTAATTCTTCAAGTTATTATATTTTCAACGGGTTTAAAACATTTCTTTATAGTAGATGGTATTAGTATTAAAATGGTACTTATTACTTTAGGCGTATGTTTAGGAACATCATTAATTGGAGAAGTATTTAAGCCGGTTTATAATAAATTATTTAAAGATTATAAGGAGGAAAAATGAAAAATAATGTTAGTTCAATCATAATAGTCTTAGGAGTACTTATTTTAGGAGTTTTTACGGGAGTGGTTGTTTATAATTTTATTCCTAAAAATTCAGAGAGTAATTCATATTACGTAAAAGTAGAAGATGATATGAGTGCGAAAATAGAAGGACTAGAAGTTAATAAAGGAATTTTAAATATTGATGTTTCAGGAGATGCTAAAGAATATTGCGTTAAATCGACAAGAAGTACACCATCTTTAAATGCATTATGCTGGCAAAAAATTGAAAATAATAAAGCTTCTATTTCTATATATCAATATAAAAAATATTATATTTGGATAAAAGATGTAAATGATAAGATAAGTACACCGATGAGTATTAATACGAAAGAAAATAAATAATGGAAATAAAAAAATTAAAAGAAATAACTTATTTATTTAATGATAAAGAATATCTTTTATTAGGTCATGGTACCGGTAGAAGAGGTGAAAGTAGCGAAATTATAGAAAGTATCTTTTCTACGGGACTTAGAACAAAAGATAATTCTTTATATTATACAACTATGGGACTAAAAACTAGTAATATAGATGACTTAATTTATAAATTAAATAACTGGCCCCATCTAAATTCTAAGAAAATTATTTTAATAAGATTGCCTATCGAATATATAAATATTAATGGAGAAAGTTCTGATTTAGATGGAGAAAAATTTGGGGCTTTTACTTATCCTAAAGCAAATGATGGCAAAATCACTTATTATTTAGATCCTAAATTCATTATAGGATGTTATGATGCAAGTACTGGTATAGTAACTTTAAATGATAAATTTGAAAAAGAATTATCTTTAAAAAGTATAGAAATACTAAAAAAGAGATATTTAGAATGTGTGCAAAAAACTAAAAGAAGAAATGAAGTTTTAGATGATGCACTTATATCACTTTCATTATCTTCTTCATCATATAATGATATTGAAATGCCGGACTTTGATTTTGACGAGCCTAAAAATCTATAAATTATGGTGCTTATTTCTTTTAAATAATTGTTTTATACTGACTACAATTTGTAGTCTTTTTATTTTTAATTTTTTGTGTCCTTATCATAATCAAGCAACTCTTTGAGCTTGGTGAAGACACTTTTTAATTTTTTTTCTTATTTTATTAGTGTTTAAGTGTGGCTTGATACAGCCACTAATTTTAGTTTAACTTTAAATTTTTAATAGAGTTATTTATTTTCAATTAATTTATTATCATCTTTATATTAATAATCTAGTGCATTCTCTTTTGAAATAGCAGATGTTTTTGTTTCTTCTTCATATACATTTCTTGTACCTTTAGCGACTCTTCCACCATGAGCCGCAACTTTCATATTTTCATTTAATCCTTGTGGATTGCTCCTTTTTAGCAATATCACGAGCAGCAATTTCGCTAATGTTAGTTAAAGCAATTTCAATATCGGCCATGTTATCTCTTTATGATTCTTTTCTTATGCCTTTATATCTTTATATTCACTTGCTTTCATACCAGACCAACCTTTGTATATTTCATTTGCAAGTAGAGCATATTCAACGGTTTTTTTAATGCCACCATCTTTCCATATATCAGTTAGTTTAAATCTATCAACAATACCATTTAACCTTTTCTTAATCCATTCATCACTTTAACCTTTATTACGATAATAATTTACAGCACGATTAATTGCTAATTCTGGATCAAATACTTCATTTATTCTTTCATTACCCAAATTTGCTAGCCAAATCTTAAATGGTTTCGCTTTAACACTAGGAACTGATTCTATCAATCTAAAAATTTCTTTTGTATCTAAAGTATCAGTTTTATAAAACTTTCCATCCTTTAAGGATTGTAGTTTCAGTTGATTAGTATTACTAACCAACTCACTTCCTTCTTATTTTAATTTGTTTTTTAACCATTTAAATATATAATTATTTAATAATAAGAATAATAAAAAGATAAAAATAACAAAAGAAAATATGCTATAATATTTAGTGAAAAATAGATTTTAAAATGTATCAAAAAATAGGAGGTATATGATATGCCAGAACAACCATCAAAACAACAAATGGTAATTGACTATATTAGAAATATTTCAGAACAATTAAATCAACAATATAATGGAATTATGAATAGAGATAGATATGACCGTGCAGTAGAAATGTTTAAAGATTCAGAATTACATTATGAAGAAGTCATAAAACAAATAAATGTACTGGCTCAACAAGTAGTTAAAAGTTATCTTGAAGAAAGAGAAAAAAGATTTAATCCTGAACTTGTTAAACAAAATCACGAAGAAATATATAGTAAATTAGAAGTTTTAGTAAAAAAATTAAATGAAAGAGGTATTGATTATCAATTAGCAGGGGCTTTATGTGCTTATATAAAATATGGTATTGAATCAAGCAGAACTCATGATGATATTGATATAAATCTAAATGAAGCAGATATGGATAAGTTTAGACAAGTTTGTGAAGAAATGGGTTTACAATTTCATGATGATAGATTAACTACTCCAAGAGTATTAAAAAATGGAATACCTGCAGGAGACCACGAAGTTCTTGCAACTTTAGATGGCTCAGATTTTCATATTGGTGCATTCTGCTTTGAAAGAAAACCTGATGGAACAATAGTTAATAAAGGTTATTATCATGATGAAAGTGGACAAGTTTATACTCGAGATGATGTTATGCCTCCTGAATTAGCAAGTGAAATATTTGGTAGAGAGCAAGTAGATTTTAGAGGTCAAAAATTAACTATTACTCCACCTGAATATGTATATAGATTAAAAAATTATACAAAAAAGGATAAAGATTTAGCAGATATTATGTTTATGGAAGGAAGAATAGATAAAGATAAATTAGAACGAATTTCTGAATTATCTAAAACTTCTAGAATTGAACATACTAAAGTGGATATTTTTGGTCAAAGTTTTAATTATCATACTCATACATATCGTTCTGGACATTCTGAATATGCTAGTGATGAAGAAATGCTACAAGCCGCAAGAGATATGGGTATCTCAATGATAGGTTTTAGTGAACATATTCCCAATCCTGATTTAGTTTTACCTGATGAAGACCATAGAATGTTATCGTCAGAAGTTGATGGTTATATTGCCTCTATCAGTAAAATGAAACAAGAACATCCTGATATGACAATATTAGCAGGATTTGAGGCAGAATATGACCCAATGAGAGAAGCATTTTTAGGCGAAATGAGAGATAAAGTTGATTATATGATATTAGGACAACATTTTGTTAATCGTGGATTACAGATGATTTCTCCTAATAATAATCCTAATTATCCTATTGAATATGCAAATATGGTAAGTCAAGCAATAGATAGTGGTATTTTTGATATAGTTGCACACCCTGATCATTTTATGGAATTTAGAGATACAATGGAAAGTGAAGAAGCAAGAAAATTATTTGACGAAAATGCAGTTCTTGCTAGTCAAATAATATGTGAAAAAGCAAGAGATATGGGAATTCCTATTGAAATAAATCTAGCAAAAGCAACAAGTGGAAAAGTTTTGTCTGATGGCAGTTTAGCATATCCACACCCCACTTTTTGGAAAGTAGCACAGGAAATTGATGGATTAAAAATATTAAAAGGTGTTGATGCTCACGATTTAGGAGCATTTAAAGATATACCAAAGGCAGAACAACAAATAGCAAGCATAGAACAAATGGTAAGAGATAAAATGATTAAAGGTACATATAACCCTGCTATTGCAAGGCAAAATAATTCTAAATTGCAACAAGCATATGCTCAAGGACAAGCAAATGCACTAACATTTGAAACACACATGATAAGTCAAATTGTAAATGATACCTTATCAAGAACTCAAGATGGTTTAGATTCTGAAAGTTTAGCTGTCGCAGTAGGAACATCATTAAATGGTGTTATGCAAAGTTGTGTAGATAATGCTAGTAAAAAAGACCAAAATACGATTGAAGAAATAACTCAAATTGGTAATTCATCTTTAGCACCTACTGAAAAGAAAGGGAAACTTGAACGAAAGAAAATGGTAGTTCAAGAAACAAATCAAGTTTTAAGTAATCAACAAAGAGCAATAGAAAGTGTAAAAGAAAGTGTTTTAACTGCTATGAATATTGGTTGTAGTAATAAAGAAGAATACTCAAATACTATAACTCAAATTACTCAACATAAAACTACAAAAAATGAACAACAGAAATCTCAAATAGAAAGCCACATGGCAAGTTTTCAAGAGTCAAAAGGAATTACAAATACATACGGCAAGTCATATCAATTGGTTAAGAAAAATCCTAATCAAAACAATGGCAATGGTAGTAATTCAAGTAAAGGATTTGTTAATGTTGTAATATTATCATTAATAACTACATTTATAATTGGAGTTGCCGTTGGTATAGGTTATATGCTCTATAAATTTACAATTGGGGGTTAATAATTATGAATTATGACTTATTATGGAGTATGGACGAATATCAATCTTTACTTGATTATAAATGGAATTCTTTTAAATATATAAATATGTTTTTAAATGAAGGCATAACAAATCGTGAGAGAAGATTTAATCCAAATGCGAAAGCGTATCCAAAAACTCCTGAAGAATTTAAAAAAGCAATAGAAACAATAACAAAATTGTATGAAGCAATACAAAAAAACTATGTATTGAATGGTCGCAAAGAATACCAACAACAATTATTTCGTGGAGTTAGAAAAAATAGTAATCATTCATACTTTGCTTCAACAAGTGAGAGTATGGACACTGCTCTTTCTTTTATGGACGGTATAAATAATGGTAATATAAGTAATGATGTATTAGTAGAAATTGAACCTTCGCAAGTTGCGTGGATAGATTTAGAATCTTTTATTCCTGCATCAAAAGGTGGCGATTTAGAGGAAAAAGAAATATTATTTCTTCCATGCGAATATCAAACATTACAAGAAATGAAATTTCCTGATTATTTAAAGACATCAGGTATGTCGGATAGTTTGTCTAGGGAAACACAAAGAAGATTAAGCAAATTACAAGATTTAACTTGCAGAAAAGCGAAATTAATAGCTCCAAGTTATAAATCTGCTACATATATGTCATTAGATGCTCTAGCATCAAGATTTGAGCAATATAGACAAAACTTAATTAAATTAACTGAAGCACTAAAAAATGGTCAGCCAACTACACTAATTGAAAAAGAAATTATGGAATTTAAAAAGTTTTGTTCAGGTTATCTTAAATCACAATTTAATAGAATTGATATAGAACTTCAAAAGCAAAATTCTCAAGCATTATCACAAGGACAAATACAATTAGATAAAGGCAGTAGAATGCAGGAAATACATATTGGTAATACGGGAAGAATGTTTGCTATTCAATCTCCTGAAGGTGTTGAAAAATATTATTTTAAACCTGCCGAATCAAAAGACAAAGTTGCAAAACCTTATCGTGCATATATTCAAGAAGCAGCATATAATGTGCAAAGAATTATAAATCCTGTCAGAGCCGTTAAATGTAATACTGTTAATATCAACGGAACATTTGGTGCAATACAAGAAAAAGTCGAAGTAGATAAGGATGCGACTAGACAGTTTCATCGCTACTTTTATGGTAACGATGGGAAACTTGATCCTAAATTATTAAGTCAAATATTAGATGAATATTTAGTTGATTATTGTTTATGTAATTATGATGCTCATGCTAAAAACTTTGTTATTGATATTAATGGAAATTTAAGAGGAATAGATAAAGAACAATCATTTAGATATATTGATAAAGATGCGACTGATGATATGTTATTCTCTCAAAACTATAATGAAGAATATGGCGAAAGCGAAACAATATATGCAACAATATTTAAAAAAATAGCAAGTGGCGAAATATCTTATAAAGTGTTAGAAGGATTAAATTATCGTGCTGCAAGACTGGCACAGATTCCTGACGAACAATATCGTGAAATGTTTAGAAAATATGCTTCTAGTAAAACAAAAACACCACAAGAAGCCGAAATGCTATTAGATAGAATTGTTGAAAGAAAAAAATCAATAACAAAAAAAGTAGATTTATTGAAACAAGATATGTATCAAAAATCTAGTGGCAAAGTGAAAGGAACTGATGAATATATGTTTACTGACAATATTGCACAAAAAAACACTCCTGTAAAAAGACCTTATATAAGGCAAGAAGTGGTAGATATTGTTACAGGCAAGGCATTTCAAAGGCAAGCACAAACACCCTGGGCAAGTAATAAAAAAGAAGAATTGATGAAACAAAGACAAGATTTAAGACGAGCTCAATTCCAACAAAGAACTCAACAAATGGGTTTGGGTCAAAAACAAGTTCCCAATCTTAACGATATATTTCAACAACAAAAAAGACAACAACAAATTAAGCAACAACAAATGGAAGAAGAAATGGAACATGGTATGTCAATGTAATTAAGGAGGAAAAAATGAAAGAGTTTAAATTAAAGGAAAATGAAATTAAAGAACTTACAACAGTTAAAGGTGGTTGTATAGAATTACTGTTGATGGACAAAAAGTCGGTTATATGTTAGCAAAATTAATAATAGTTTTACTATAACTTGGATCAAGCTTATTTAAAACTTCTTTTAATAGTATAATCATATCTTTAATATTAAAATTAATATCAAAATTTTCATTTTCTAATAGATATATTGCTAATCTTATTTTGCGGGTATTACTTAAATTATCATACATATCTAATAAATCAATTACTTTTTCCGTATTATTATCTAACAATATATTTTACCTCTTTTCCTTATTTTATGGGCTATAAGCAACTTTCCTTAATTATTACCTGTGTCTATACTATATTCATCCAACTCTTTGTTTCATACCACCAGATAAGTTGCTAGGATAAACATTCATGAATTTTTCTAAACCGAAAGATGATAATAATGATTTTACATATTTGACAGTTTCTTCTGTTTTTTGATGACTTAGTTTTAAACCGATGCAAGCGTTATCTAAAACAGTTAACCATGGAAGTAATGCGTCATTTTGAAGCATATATGCGGTTTTTAAATCATGGGTATTAATGCTTCCACTTGTTTCCTTATCTAAACCATCTAAAATATTTAAAAGAGTAGACTTACCGCAGCCAGAAGAACCGACAATGCCAATGATTTCTCCTTTATGACAGTTAAAAGAAACATCTTTAATAGCTTCTATTTCTCCATTAGGGGTGTGATAATTTTTAGAAATGTGATTAATTTCTAGGACATTATTATTCATTAATAATTAAATCATTAAAAGAAACATATTTATCTAATAATTTAGCATCGATCATCATATCTTCTAAATTATTAAACATTTTTTCAGTTATTAAAGTATTTGAAAGCCATGAATCGGCATTTTTATATCGATCAATTATTTTTTCTAAATCATTTAAAGAAGTATCAGGAAATTGTTTTAAAATATCTTTGGCTAAAGTTTTACTATCTGTGCTTAAAGTGTATTTTAAACCTTCATTAATAGCGCTTTTAAATCGATTAATAAGTTCTTTATTATTTTCTATGTAGCTTGTTCTAGCATTAAATGCTGTATAAGGAACTTCACCGCTATAAGCACCTACACTCGCTACCACATAACCATATCCTAAAGATTCTAACTTAGTAGCATTGGGTTCAAAAAGATTAACAAAATCTCCCATACCACTTATAAAAGCACTAGTTAAATTAGCAAAATCTACGGAACTATTAATGTTAACATCTTTAATATTTTCGTTTTTTAAAGCGTTTTCAAAATTGATAATTGGCATGCCACCAGCACGACCAGCAAGGACTTCTTTATTTTTTAAATCATTTAAAGTGAAATTATCAATTTTATTTCGTGAAATAATAAACTGACCATCTCTTTTTGTTAAACCAGCAAATGTTTTTACGTAATCTTTTTCACCTTCATTATAAACATAGATTGTTGCTTCGGGACCACATAAGCCAATGTTAACATCATTAGATAATACAGCGGCAACAACGTTATTAGCACCACTTGTTAAAATTAAATCAATATCAATATTGTTATTTTGAAAATATCCTTTTTCGATAGCTACATAAAACGGGGTATAAAAAGCACTGTGTGTTACTTCAGCAACTTTAATAGTATCGTATTTATCATTGCTATTTTCATTTTTATTTAATATACCTATAATTATAGAAAATAAGATAATTACACCTATTAAAATATAAGTAATTTTTTTCAAAATTACACCTCCCTAGAGTATTTTATTCTAAATAGGGGAATTTGGTATAATTAAAACTACTTAGAAAAATTCTGATTAATAAAAGCCAATAAAAAAGGCATAAAACTTAATTTATGCTTTTTTATTTAGATTAATTATTTTTTATTAATGAATCAAGATTTTTAGAAAAATCAGATTTATAATCAGAGAAGTTTCCTTTATAAGTGTTATTATTAACGACTTTAATGGCTTCATTTAATATATTATCATCAAAAGTATATGATGCGTTGGCAACAGTCACTTGAAAAATATAATTACTATTACTTGAAGTAGTATAGAATTGATAAATACAATCTGCAGCATTTTTAATTTTAAGTAAAATTATTTCTTGATTATCTATAGTTGTTTTTTCACTTGATACTACTTCATATCCTTTTTCTTCATAGCTTTTTTGTATAAAGCTTAATTCGGCATTTACGTCATTTAAGCTGCCAGAGAAAACATCTAAAAAAATTACTATTTTGTTACTAGCAATATATAGTGCATCTAAGTTATCGTCAATTTCATATATGTAATTATTCATATTTAAAAAGTCGAATCCTTTATAACTTGTAGTTTTGTTAATATTCTTAGTTGTAGTGGTAGTAGTAGGTGCAGCCTTTGCAGTAGTAGTGAAATTAGTCCTATTATCAAAGTTGTTATTTATTATGTTTTTTATATTGTTTTTTATTAAAATTAGAAATAATAAGATAAATGCAATAACTGCTAACACAACAATCGTAATTATTAAATAATTATTTCTATTATGGGCTTTTTGATCAAAATTATTAGCTGGTTGTAAATTTTGATTTGGAGTGGTGCTTGTATTATTATTAGGTACATTATTTACAGAAGCGGGATTAGTATTTTGACTAATTGTGACTGTTTCCTGTGGAACATTTATAGGGGGATTATTATTTTCTATCCCTTGATTAATTTGATTATTATTTTCATTAATAGCATTAGTGTTTACTGGCTGTGTGCTAGGAGTATTTTCTATAGGTGCAGGAGAGTTTATGATGTTTGTTTTATTTTCTTCCACTACAGGTTTAACTTGCGTAGTGCTTTCCTTTGATATTTCATTTTCATTTGCTAATTTAGGCATCGTATCGTTATTGGTATTTATGTTATTACCTAAGTTATTTTCATTTGTTAAATTATTATTTGAATTATTATTTTCATTCATTTTTACCATTCCTATTCTGCTCATATTATAATATAAAATTAGGTATGCTGTAAATAAAAATGATGTCTTCGGCCTTCTTTTATTTTTTATTTAATTATGTTATTATAATTTTGATAAATAGTAGAGTGGAGTTTTTCTATAGAGGTTTAATTTTAGATTATTTTAATAATAGACTAGCTAAATTATTTATTATTTTTTGATAGCAGGTGAATAACAATGGAAAAAATGGAATGTTATAGATTAATGACTAATTCTTTTTTGATGAATTATATGAGGCCAAAAACGGTTGAAAATAAGCTTAGAAACGTAGTTACATTTTCTACGTCTGAAGAATTTATGGCTGCTTATGGTAAAAGTTATGATGGCTTTTTAGAAGGTTTTAATAGAAATGGTAAAAATTATTTATCACCTGGTGCTGATGAACACACGGTTATTCATGAACTTTTACATGATTTTTCTTCTTCTTTTTACAATGGCCATCGTATATTAAATGGAATTCAAAAAAACGTTAATGATAGACGTGATTTTATATTTAATGAGGGACTTACAGACTACTTAGCTAGTAAAATATCAAAACAAAGTGCTACCAGTTCAATTAATCGATTTTATGCACCTTCTTTTAACTTTTTTAGAAAACTCGACGGACTTTTAAATGATATTTTTGGAGAAAATAATTATCTATTTGAAAGTTATGATTTTAATAATACATATTTGCTTGAAACTATTATTAATACTTTTTCAACTTTAAAAATGGATGCTAGCGGAAAGAAAAATGTTTCGATAGATTATGATACATTTTTATCAGTTTATTTAGGATGGACGGATAATGAATTCAATATGCTTTTTAGTAGTATTCAAAAAAATATGTTAAGATATTATGGACATAGTATATTAAATAGGGGCGAGAAGAAAGCTATTGATTTTGATTATTTTCAAGAAATGAATGTAATTGGTTTAATAAATAAGGCTTATTTTGATACAAAAATGAAATATACAATGTATACGGAAGAGCAGCTTCAATATATTATGGGAGAATCATTAAAAGGTAATTTTAAATATATTACTAACGATAATGGTGTAAGAAGCATGCTTATTAGGGAAGCACAAAAAATAGATATAAATTAAGTTGCTCAAAAATATAAAGAAAAATTAGCTTTTAGAAGTTATAGTTTATAATAAAGAGGATTTATGGAAAATAAGAAAAATAGGGTATTTTATTATGTTATTATTGGTTTATTAGTATTAATTATAATGTTATGTACAATTTATTTAATTAAACCAAATAATAATTTAGAAACTAAAGATACAACAAGAACGGTTATTGTATATATGGTTGGATCTGATTTAGAGTCTAGAATGGGACTTGGGACTACTGATCTATCGGGAGTAGATTATAAGAATTTAAAAAATAACAATGTTAATTTAGTAATAATGGCAGGTGGCTCAAAAGTTTGGCATAATAATTATATTTCTAAAGATGAGACATCAATTTATGAACTTACTTCTTCTGGTTATGTTAAAATAAAAACACAAGAAATACAAAATATGGGAGAACCGAAAATTTTGTCTAACTTTTTAAATTATGTTTATGAAAATTATAAATCGGATAAATATGATTTGATTTTATGGAATCATGGTGAAGCGATAATGGGTAGTGAAGTAGATGATTTATCTGATGATTTACTTACTATGAATGAAATGCAGGAGGCTTTAGCAAATTCTCCATTTAATAGTCAAAATAAATTAGAAACATTGTTTTTTAGAACTTGCTTAAATGGTTCAATAGAAATTGCTAATGTTTTCAAAAACTATGCAGAATATATGGTTGCTTCTGAAGAAGTTACCTGGGGTTTAAAGGATTTAAATGGAAGTACAAGTGCTTTAAAATTTTTAAATAATGTTCAAAAATCTGATGATGGTTATGATTTAGGATTTAAATTTATTAATAATTATAGAAATGTACTTAATAGTAATAGTGCCTTTTATCAAACTTATTCAACTTATTCTATTATTAATTTAAATAATATTGATTCTTTAATTGAAAAAATAAATGCTTTTTTTAAAACGTTAAATATAAATGATAACTATGAATTAATTTCTAAAGTAAGAAGTAATTTGTATCAGTATGCATATACATCAAGTAATGAACCTAATTTTGATATGGTTGATTTATATAATCTTATTGATGGTTTAAGTGATAATAATAAGGAAAAGGCTGATGAGTTTAAGGATATATTTAATAAAACTGTGTTATATAACTGGGCAACAAATAATACTTCGAAAGGATTAAGTGTTTATTTTCCTTATAATGGTGAAGATAAATATGTAAAGGCTTTCTTTAATATTTATAAAAATATAAAAGAATTAAGTGACTATAATAGCTTTATTAATAATTATTATGAGAAATTGATAAGTGCAGAAAAATCTTATAAATTTACATCTTTTGGTAAAAATATAAACCAAACTAGTTTTGATAATGATAGCTATGATTTTAAATTAACTTTAAGTGATGAGGAAATGAAGGGCTTTTCTAGAGCCGAATATGTAGTTTTTAAAACTAATGGTGATGGATATTATTTACCAGTTTATAGAGGTAAGAATGTTACTTTAAAAGGCAATGAATTACTAGCAAGTTTAAAAGGTAGACAAATGAAGATAACTTCCGATGATGATCAAAATAATTTTAATATTGCGCTAATTGAAGAATTAGAAGATGATAATACAATTACGTATAGTTCTGTGGTTGCTCTTGAAGTTGTTAAAAGAGATGAAGATTTTAAAATTGATAGTGCAAAAGCCATAATTACTAAAAATAAAAAAACTGGTAAGTCAAGTTTTGATTCATATATATTATTATCATCATCAGATAAAAAAATAGTACCAAACAATATGGTAATTGATATCAATGACTATACACATATTATTTTTGCAAGTTCTAGATATAAAATTACAGATGATAAAGGAAATTTTACTATGGATTGGGAAAGTAATAAAATTTACGCTGGCGGAGAGTTTGAAATTTCTGATAACTGGAAGTTAGTAGAAGATAACTTTGATGATGGTGAAGATTATTATGCAGTATTTTATTTATATGATGTAAATAATAAACAACATTATTCAAATTTAATAAAAATAGAAAGTAGGTAAGAATTATGAAATGTTTGAAATGTGGTTATGAAAATGCGGATACGTCTACATATTGCACGAATTGTGGTAATAAATTAACTGAGGTGCAGACGAATAATAAGATATTAGACGAAACGAAAGGAACAATATCTAATAATAGAAATAATAATAGTTCGATAATCTTATATATAGTTATTGGAATTTTGGTGATAGTAATTATTGTGTTATTTATTTTCTTGTTTAAAAATAGTAGTGACAAAAGCAATAATAATAAGGTGTCATCAACAACAAGAGTTAATATAAATGATTATGATGAAAAGACAACAGAAGGAACTAAAAGAAGTACTACTACTAAATCTACAACAACAAGCTCAACGACAACTAAAACTACTACCACTACAACTAGTACTACTACCACTAAAGCGAGTGTAAATGGTGGTACAAATTCATCTAAACTATTTGATTTTGAGATGACTGTTGGAAGCAAAGTAATAAAATTGCCGGCAAAAATTTCTGATTTTGTTGATGCAGGTTTTATATTAGATGAAAAAAAAGATTATTATTTGAATAAAAACTATACTACTTACTGGCTTTTAAAAAATACATCTGGAAGTATGCTTTCTATTGATATTTATAATAATACAGATGACGCTATAAAATATAGCGATAGTACTGTAACGGGTTTAATGTTATTTTCTGATTATAATAAGGGAAATGATATATCTTTTGCCCAAGGAATAACGATTGGTAGTACATATGAAGAAATGATTAAAGCTTTTGGGGATAATTTTAGTAAGGAATCAGAAAATGAGACTACTACATCTTATAGATATGCTGAAAACTCATCAGTGCCATATCATAAATATTATGAGGTAACGATTAATAATTCTACAAAGAAAATAAGAGAAATTATAGTAAAGGCAATATAAGTTTTATAAAAGGAGCGTGTTACATTATGACGTTCTTTTTTTTGCCACTTTTGAGGTTAATATCATAGACTTTTTGCATATACAATATTAACTTGACATGGGGGGGGTTATTAGTACAATTATGTAGAAAGTAGAAGGTGTTTTTATGTGTAGAGTTTACAAATTCTGGGGGAAAATATTTGTAGTTTTTTTAATGATTTTAACATTTAATTTAAATGTTAAGGCATTAGAAATTTTAACAACAGATGATATTAAGTGCACAAAAACTGATGCTTATATAGCGTATGAAAAACTTAGTGAAGAAGAAAAAAGCAAAACAATTGCGCCAATAATGTGTAAAGAAATGGTTATTGTTTCAAAGAATAACAAGTATAAAGCATCCATTTTTGATAATGCATCGACTTTATCAAAGTTTGATTTAAGAAATGTAGACGGTAAAAGTTATGTTACATCTGTAAAAGATCAAAGAAAAACAGGTCTTTGCTGGGCACATGCTACGGCATCCGCTATTGAATCTAATTATAAAATAAAAACAGGTGAGGATATAAATGTTTCAGAACTACATATGGGTTATATGACTTCTTATCAATTATCAGATGGTATTAATCCTTTTTCATTTTATAAATATGATACAACTCAAAATGCAATTGTAGGCACGGATACTATTAAAGATGGAGGAAACTATTTCATAGCTGGTTTTTATCTTGCTTCTAGAAAAGGATTAGTATTAGAAAATGAGAATAAGAGTTCTTTAACTTTATCAGATGATAATATTACTGATTCAACTAGTGGATTACTTAGTGATTTAACTATCAAAAATGATAAAAATGTCAATCAAATAATATATTTTAATGCTGATAAATGTATTGATGGTGAAGATAAAACTAATTTAAATACAATAAAAAAATTAATTGCAACTTATGGAGCAGTAACTACTAAAATAAATAGTAGTAAATTTAGTGATCCTGTTTTACAATCAGATGGAACTTATAGTTCGTTTTTAAATCTTTATTGTAAATCTTGTGGTGGTTTCTTTTATAATGCCGATCATGCAGCTACTATAGTTGGCTGGGATGATAATTATTCTAAAGATAATTTTGATGATAATGGAGCGCCTGCTGGTGATGGAGCATGGATTGCTAAAAATTCTTATGGTACAGAAATTACTCAAAGTGATAAAACACTTCATGTTGGTGAGGATGGCTATTTTTACATTAGTTATTATGACTCTTTAGTTTGTGACGATATAATGGCAGTGGATAATGTTACTGATAATACATCTGATAATGCTTATTATTATGCTTGGAATGGTGCACCTAGCGGAATAAAAATCAAAAGTGATGATGGAATATATTTAGCAAATAAATATACTAAGTCTAGCACTAATTTAGAAAAAATAGAAAGTATTACAATTTATACATACGCAAGGGGAGATAAATATGAATTATATTATTCTAATGATATTAATGTAAATAATGGAACTTTACTTGCTTCAGGTACTGCAGATTATATGGGATTTAAAAATATTTCTTTAAAAAATAAAATTTCTGTAACAAATAATGATTTTTATATTATTTTAAAATATATTTCTAATAATAAAAGTTATATCCCTATAAACATTTTTGCATCAGAGTATAGTGATGAAGATGCTTTAAAATCAGGAAATTATCCAGTGGAAAAGAATCCTAAATTAGGAGTATCTTTCTATAGTATAGATAATAAAACTTGGAATGATACAGTAGCCGATGGAGTTAAATTATGTACATCATCTTTTGGTGGCTGTACAAAAGAAAGTGAACTTAAAAAATTTAATTTTTATCCTTTAATATATGCATTTACTAATTCTTATGATTATAATATTGAAATTTCTAAGGTAGATAATAAATTACTAAATGTTACAGATGGTGGCGTTATAACTTTAAAATTAGCACTTGATAATGTTAAAACTGATGATATTAATTTTAAAATAATAAATTCTAATGGTGATGATGTATCAACTAAATTTGATATAAAACTGGAAAATGATACTTTAATGATAACTGCAAAAGAAAATAGTATAAAAGCAGGTGATTATACTTTAAATATTAGTTATAAAGAATTGGGATCTGAATATAAGTTTACAGTTAATGAAAAAGATATTTTAGTTAAAGAAATAAATATTTCAGGAAATAATGAAGTTATTGCTGGTGGTAAATTAGTGCTAGAAGCTACAATATTACCAGATAACGCAACTAATAAAAATGTTAAATGGTCTTCAAGTGACGAAAATATTGCTACAGTAAATAGTGAAGGAATAGTTACTGGAGTAAGTGAGGGCAAAGTAACAATAAAAGTTGAGTCTACAGATGGCTCAAATGCAAGTAATTCAATTAATATTAAAGTTATTGGAAAACTTAATCCCGACTTAATTAATAATGATATAGATAATGCAAATAATGTAGGGGGTCAAACAGAGAATCCGAAAACAGGATTTACAGCAGTAATTTTACCTTTAGTATTATTATTAATTATAGGACTTGGTGTTTATAGAAAAATAAAAGATAAAAATTTCTTTTATAAAATATAAAAAAGAAGGTGAAAATATATGTTGTCTATTGCTCTTATATGTATAGGAATGGTTGCTTTTTATCCTCTATCAGGAATTGAAAAATATGCGATTAAAAAGGGTCAAGATGTAACTAAAGCAGTAAATTCTTTTAAAAAATCTAGGACTATTGCAAGAGTATTATTTGTGGTAATATTAATAATGCTTATACATGAATTATCTAAATAAATAAAAAAACTCCTTTGTTTTAGACAAAAGAGTTTTTTATTTGGGATATTTTAATTATTTTTTTCCTTTTTTAAATATACTATACTTATGAGCAGAGATATTACACTTACAAAAGCGCCTTCTTTAAATCCTTTAGGTGTATAAGTAAATTTTATTTGATGAGTTCCTTTATGTAAATTAATGCCAATTAAGCCGTCATAAATTTTTATAAAATCAAATTTTTCATTATCAACATAAACTTTCCAGCCATCATCAGCGGCGATGGTGGTAAATAATAAACCATCATTTTGGGTATCGATATTAAATGTGAAGTTACTATCATTTATATAATTAATATTGTTTATTTTATTTTTATTAATATTTTGGATTAACTTTTGATATTCATCATAAGAAACTAAATAAGCATGGTATTTATAGTTATTACTTTCGCTAGTTTTAGTAGTAATTTTAATAGTTACATGATCTTTATTATCTATTAAATAAGGGACTTTATAATCGGTAAATGTTTTATCATTTATAGTTATTTGATAATTAGATTTATCATTACTAGTTTTATTTTTGTGAACAAATAAGAAGTATTTATTGTCAGATGTGTACTCATAATTGAATTCAGGTGAACCATTAATTATACATATATTAGAGCAGGAAACAGTGGTATATTTTATAGGAATTTCTTTAATAATATTATCTTCACTATGATTAATAACTTTAACTAATTCATTAATATTATTTATATAATCATCAGTTAATTTTAATTTGGTAATGTCATTATTAGTTATAAACCCGATGCTAGATACATCATTATTTTGATATATTTTATAATCATTAATAGTATTTATTTTTTCATAGTAATCCATATCAGATTTTGATGTGTAATATTTAATATTTAAAAGAGCATTAGTTATAGGATTATTATAAAAATAATTTACATTGCAGTCATCTAAAACACTTGTATTAAATAATTTTTCTAAAATATCAATAGTACTTTTGTTTCTAACTGAGCTAAATAAATTAATATCGTTATAATTAAGGAGCAGTCCATTATTTTTTATTGTGCTTTCATCAAACGTTAATCTTTCAAATGGGTTTAAGTTTATACTTTCTATAACATCTTTATTAAGATTATAGGTATAGTTAAATTCAGATTTGGTTATTTCATTACCATTATTTCTAAAGGCAACGTAAGTGCTTAAAGATAGTTCAATAATTAAGATAACTATGACATATTTTTTAAAGGATTCACTATTTAAGATGAGAATGTAGTAAATGATGAATAAAAGACTTATACCAAGATAAATACATTTGGCAGTAAGATTTTCTGGATCATTTAAGTTCCCAGATGTGAAGAAGCCGGTAATACTTAAGGCAAGAATAATTAAACAAATTATAATTAAAGTAAGAGGTTTAAATTTAGAATAATTTTGAAAGTTTTTATAGGCGAGTAAAATAATATAAAAATCAAAAATAAAACCATATCTTACCGGGTACCAAATAGGCATCTGCATCATCTGCCAAAAGAAATCTAATAGATTAAAACTCATAGATAGTAAGAAGAATAAAAATAAACATAGAGAAGTAATTCTTTCTTTTAACTTAATATTCTTATTAAAGAAATACATAATAAGATTAACATAAACAAAAATAGAAACATAAATATTAGGGTTTCCATATTCTAAGTCACCATTAGAAAAGGAAGCAAAGGTTAGTTTATAAAAAACGTTAATAAAATCTAAATCAAACTTAAAATATTTTTCAGTGTAGCTCGCAAATAAAGTGCCTTTACCATTAATAAGTTCAAATATAGCGGGTAATAGAAATATTGCCCCGATGAAGCCAGCTAAAAGGGAAGAAATTATATATTTTTTCAATATGTTTTTACTGAATTTATCGGTAATGCTTTTATAAATAAAATATAAAACACTAAAAATGCAGATCATATAGCCAATATAGAAATTACTAATTATAGCAAGAGCTAAAGATATGAAATAAATTAAACACTTATTTTCTTTAAATATTTTTTCAATTCCTAAAATAATAAGAGGAAGTAAAATGATACTATCAAACCACATGTAATTTAAGTAATAAGTTAAGTTGTAAATAGAAAGACCATAACAGATGCTAAAATAAAGGTTAGATTTACTTTTTTTAAGGTATTCTAGGAAAATATTCATGGTTAAACTGCATAATCCTATTTTTAAAATAATACTAAATGTATAGAAATTTATAATATTACTACTTTTAAAAAATAAAAATAATAGATTAGTTATGTTTAAAGAGTAGTAGGCGTAATTAGCAAATATATTAAATCCTAAAAGTCCTTTAAAAGAGTAAAAAAAGCTTTGATGATTTTTAAGAGATTCTATAAAACTATTTAAAAAGCCGGGATACTGATTAAACCCATCAAGCATAGTAAGTAATTTATTACCAAAGGGGTAAAATTTGTTTATACCTAAAGATAATATTAAGATGAGTACGGGTATTAAAAAGGCATAAATGTTTCTTTTGAATGTTTCTTTATTTTTCATATAATCACCATTAATTATCATATCAATTTGCTTTTTTAAAGTAAATATAATTATTGATATTTATGATAATGTTTGTTATAATCGTTTTAGAATAGGAAAGTAGGTTGGCTCTTATGAAAGTATTAATAGAAGAAATTAATGAAAAATTAGAAAGCATTATTACGGATTTAAAAACAAGAAAGCAAACATTAGAAGATAGTTTAGCAAATATTCAAAGTAAAATTGATGAAAAGATTGAAGAGGCTAAAGAATATAAAGATGATGTTGATAAAAATAAAAATAATATTAAAACTTTGGAAGCTGAGATTGAATCATTGGAACAAGACTTAGCTGATTTAACTAGTAAATTTAGTAATAAAGATTTAAATGCCATATTAGATACCGCAAATAAAGAAATTAATATGAAGATTTCTTCTAGAGCTCATGAGATTAATAAAAATAAGGATAAAATCAATGAACTTACAGAAAAAGCTAGAATGATTAAAGATTTACTTCTTAGTCTTAAAAAAGATAAAGACGCTAAAAAGAGTAAATTAGATGAATTAGATGTAGCTTTAAAATATTATGAAACGGAAATTAATAGAATTATTAATTATAGTGAAGAAAACCCTGATAATTTAGTAGCGAATGATGAAGAAACTTCAGAAGAAGATGATTCTGCAAATTATACTTTTGAACCTATTTATGAGACAAAAGTGGTAGATGATAGCCCTGTATTTGATGAGATTAAATCAATTGCAGAAGAAGAAAGCGATGAAGAAGTTCAAGATGATTTTGGAACAACGTTTGCTAGTGCAAAAGATGTTGAAGCTGAAGAAGTAGATACAAAAGAGCCAGAAAAAGAAGATGACAATAATGCTTTTATGGATGAAAATGTAAATCCTAAAGAAGATGATAAGGATACAAAAGATGACGCTACATCAGAAGAGGAAAGTTTTGATATTAAAGGCTTAGGAACGCCGGCACTTGAAAGCGCTTCAAATAATAATTTAGAAGATTTTAATGATAAAGATAATCAATTTACAAAAGATAGTTTCTTAGAAGAAGATAATGGTATTTTTGATTTTATAAATAATAGAGATTTACATTTAAATAAAACTACGAATGCAGATGAAGAAATTACCGATGATATAGCAGATGATAATGCTTCAGATATAGTAAGTTTATTTGAACATGATAAAACGCAGAAAATAGATTTTAAAACTTTAAATGATTCAATTGATAAAGAGTATGAAAATATTTTTGGGGAAAAAATTGATGAGAAAAAGTTTGGTAAAGAGATGGATTATGTTCCAACTGATGATGACTTTTTAGATTTTAAAGTAACAAATGAAAAAAATATTTTTGATACAGAAGAAGACGTAAAAGAGCCAGCAATTGAAGAAACGACAAATTTAAATGAACAAAATTTTAAAGATTTTTGTGTAGACAATGGATTAGATGAAAAATTATTTAGTTCGGAAGATAGAGACTATTTGATTTCAATTTATAATGAAAGTTTATTTAAAAAAATAATTGATGTAATAAAAAATAATAATATTGATTTAAATAATGTATATGAAGCTGCTCATATATTTGATATGTCTTCATTGGAATTAGAAAAGATGATTAATAAACTTCTTTTAGCAAATCAAACTACTACTAATATTGGTTTAGTACTTGATACTTTGCCAGAAATTAATAGTTATGATTTAAATGAAGTAATTGAAAGTTATGGTCAAAATGCGAAAGATACAGATATTACAGAATTAATTGTTAAAGCTAAACATTTAAAAGATATTGGAGGAGGTAAGTAATGGATTATTTAAAGAATTTAGATTTTTCTAGCGATGAAATAAATCATTTAGGTGGCACACTTCCAAGAAATGTAATTGAGAAATTGAAACTTTTTCCAAGAGTGGTAAAAACAAATTATCAAATATTAAAAGATACAGGAATTAAAAATTATAAAGATATTTTTGTAAATCATACACATATGTTTTTTAAGAATCCTGATAAATTTAAAGCGATATTTGCTAAATATGATCCAAAAGATTTGGTTAGATGTTTAGAAAAAAATGGTGCGATTATTGAAAAACTTTAGAGGCTAATTTAATTAGTCTTTTTTTGTTAATATATTGTCTAATTGGATTAGCATTATTTAACATATAATATAAATTTTGATATAATGGTAGAGAATAGTAGGTGGTAAAATGACATTTATTTTATTGTTTTTGATAATGTTTTCTTTTACGATAAATGCTAATGCTGACACTACATATACAC
>CAKOOC010000016.1 GCA_934098375.1 uncultured Bacilli bacterium | reverse complement strand
CTTTTTCATTTTACCACCTATGGTAAGATATTATCATATTTACAGTTTTTCTTCAATTAAAGAAAAGTCAGAATAAATTATATAAAAAATAATGGCGATATGATATAATTAGGTTACGCTATTTTGTGGGAAAATAAAAAAACTCACTATTGTGAGTTAATAATCAAATGGAGCAAGTGAGGAGAATCGAACTCCCATCCCAACCTTGGCAAGGTTATATTCTAACCATTGAACCACACCTGCGTCGATATAAATATATTAGCAAATAATAGATATTATTTCAAGATAAAATGTTAATTTTTATAAAAAAATAAATAGAAAGGTAATACTTATGAAAAATAAAATTCTTAATTATATTAAATCTTTTTCCAACTTTATCAAATATAATAAACAATTTTGCTCTTTTATTATACTTTCAATATTGTGCGCTATATTTTTAAGAGTTTCTACAACAGGCAATATTTTAAATTTAAAACCATTACTTTTTGAAATATCGATGCCTATATTAATAGGCTCATTTGCTTATTTTAATAAACCGAAAAATCAATTTGGTTACTTGCTTGGATGTTTACTTGCACTAGATGTTGTTTGTATTGTAAATGCTATATATTATGAATTTTATAGTTCTTATGCTTCATTTAGTTTAATTACGGCTCTTAAACAGGTTGGAGAAGTAGGAGATGCTGTATTTGCTAAAATGAAACTAATTCATTTTATATATTTACTTGCGCCCATCATTTTTATATTTGTTAATAAAAGTTTAAATAGTAGAGATTATTTTAATTATGTAACTAAGTTTGAAAAGACGAAAAGTTTATTAAAACAGGTATTTCTATTTGGCTTGACAGTATTTTTAGTGGGTTTCTTTACGCTTTCTTCGACGTCGATAAGTAGACTTGCTAAACAATGGAACCGTGAATATATTGTAAATAGATATGGTATAGTTGTCTATCAAATTAATGATTTAATAAATACTTTAAGACCAAAAATAAGTTCATTATTTGGTTATGATGTAGCACTTAAAAACTTTAATGATTATTTTGATCTTAATACGAGAGAAAAAAGTAATAATGAATATACAAATATGTTTAAAGATTACAATATTGTATTTGTTCATATGGAAAGTATGACATCATTTATTTTAGATTTAGAAATAAATGGTATGAAAATTGCCCCTAATTTAAGAAAACTAGCTGATGAAGGACTTTATTTTAGTAATTTTTATCCACAAATTGGGGTAGGAACAAGTAGTGATTCAGAATTTACCTTAAATACATCTTTGATGCCGGCTACAACAGGGACAGTATTTGTAAGCTATTTTGATAGAGACTTTGTAACAATACCAAAACTATTAAAAGATAAAGGATATTATACTTTTAGTATGCATGGTAATAAAGCAAGTATGTGGAATAGAAACAATATGCATCCTAATTTGGGTTATATGGATTTTTATTCAAAAACAAGTTTTGTAATCGATGAAGTAGTTGGCTTAGGTCTTTCTGATAAATCGTTCTTTAGACAGGCTGTTCCAATTTTAGAAACGATAGAAAAAAATAATTCTAAGTATATGGGAACGGTCATAACTTTATCTAATCATACACCATTTGCAAATAATAAATTATTTGATCAGATTAAACTAAATTATGAAGCGACAGTTTATAATGAAGCTTTAAAGAAAAACGAAAAGGTTACATATTCATATTTAGAAGGAACTAAATTGGGTAATTATATTAGAAGTAGTCATTATGCTGATGAACAAATTGGTTACTTTATGGATATGGTAAATAAAAGTGATTGCTTTGATAATACGTTATTTGTATTTTATGGTGATCATGATCCTAAACTTTCAATTGATGAGTTTGATTATTATTATAATTTTGATTTTAAAACAGGTACAATTAAAAATGAAAATGATCCGACATATGTTGTTTATGACTATTATAAAAATGAATTAAATAAAAAAACACCACTTATTTTATGGAGTAAAAATAAAAAGCTAGCAACAGAAGTTGATTACTATATGGGTATGATTGATGTGATGCCAACAGTAGGAAATATGATTGGTATTTATAATAATTATGCTTTAGGACATGATATATTTGAGATAAAAAATGATAATATAATTGTTTTTCCGAATGGAAATTATTTAACAAATAAAGTTTATTATCGTAATTCAAGGGGAGAATATAAAGCATTAAACTTAGATGAAATTTTATCAGATGAATATATAATGAATTCTAAAGATTATGCTGATAAAATTATTGAAATATCAGATGGAATTATTACTCATGACTTAATTATGGCAAGTAAGGAAGGAATTTTAAATGAAGAAAAGAAATAAAATAATATTATTTATAGTTATAGTTTTACTTGTAGTTGGGGCATCAATATTTTGCTACTTAAAATTTGTGAAAAAAGATGATAATGTTAATAAAGTTACTAATATTGAAGAAATAGATAAGTTTGGGTATACCTTAAAAAGTAATGCTACAGAAACCTATAAGAAAGAATATGAAATTTTAAAAACAAATTTAAAATCAACAGACATAAATGAAGAAGAATATGTAAAAAGTGTTGCAAATTTATTTATTATTGATTTATATACGATAAGTAATAAAATAAATAAATACGATGTAGGAGGAACGGAATTTGTTTATCCTGATTCCTTAGAAAATTATAAAGTTAATGTAGAAGATACATTATATAAATATGTAGAAGATAATTCTAATAATAGTAGAACGCAAAGTTTACCAGAAGTAAGTGAAGTGCAAATAACAGATTTTAAAAAAGTTAAATATAAAGTTTCAAATACGGAACTTGATGCATATGAAGTAGCTTTAAAATGGAGTTATGTTGTAGATATGGGTTATGAAAGTGAAGGCTCTGTTATAATATTAGAAAAAGATAATAAGTACTACGTAGTTGAGAAAAAATAAAAAAACGGTTAAATCCGCTTTTTTTATGTTTAATTATTTTTCGTCTAAGTCCATCAGTAAGATGCCAATATTTATCATACTTGTTAAACCTACTAAAGAATAAACGATTCTAGTAATAACAGATGCTTCACCAAAGATAGCGGCTACTAAGTTAAAATCTAATAATCCAACTAATCCCCAGTTAATACCACCAATAATTGTTATACCTAAACATATCTTTTGTAATGTTGACATTTTAACCTCTTTTCTACTATTAGTATGGATAATTAAAAAAAATATATACATAAATATTAACTTAATTAAATAATATTATGTAGGAGGTTAGATGAAAAAATTTTTTGTATTATTAGCATCAATACTTATACTTTGTGGGTGTGGAAAAACGAGTGATGTTAATGTAAAAGATGATTTTATAAAAAATATTGAAAAAAGAAATTCTTATTTAGTAAAAGGAACGATGGATATAGTTTCAAATGAAGATACTTTTACTTATAATATTATAGCTGCAAAGAGTAATAGTAATTATCGTGTAAATTTAGTAAATACAGTTAATAATCATGAACAAGTAATACTTAGAAATGATGATGGGGTTTATGTTGTTACACCTAGTTTAAATAAAAGTTTTAAATTTCAATCAGAATGGCCAGATAATGGGTCGCAAGGTTATTTATTAGATTCACTTGTAAAGGATATAAAAAATGATGCTGATAGTAAGTCAGAAAAAGTAGAAAGTGGATATATTATTACTACTAAAGTAAATTATCCAAATAATGCTAATTTAGTTAGTGAAAAAATATATGTTGACAGTAAGAGTGAAATACAAAAAGTAGAAGTTTTAGATGGCACCGGGACTGTTAAAATTACAGTTAAATTTACAAGTGTAGATTATAAACCAACTTTTAAAGATGATTATTTTAAATTAGAGTCTTTGATTGATACTGAGTGCTGCAAAGAAGAACAAACAAGTAAGACTATAGATGATATTATTTATCCACTATATTTACCTACAAATACCTATTTAAATACTAAAAATACTGTTAATACTGATAATGGAAACCGTGTGATTTTAACATTTACAGGTGATAGTCCATTTACTTTAGTCGAAGAAAAAACAGTAGCTAAAGCAGAATTTGAAATAATACCTGTATACGGAGAACCTTTGATGCTTAGTGAAACATTTGGAGCACTTAGTTCTAATTCATTATATTGGACAAGTGGCGGAGTAGATTTTTATATATCTAGCGATAAACTTTCTGGTAGTGAACTATTAACCATTGCCGAAAGCATAAATAATGGGTCTTTATCAGTAGTTGGAGAGAAATAGTCTCTCTTTTTTTGTGATTGAAAAAAGTAGTGTTTTATGGTAATATAGGCCTTGTTAAGGGGGATGACCTATGAAAGAAGAAACAGGGAATCTAGTAATTGATCAAAAAATAGTAGATTTGTATAGACAAATAGATACTATAATAAATTCTAAGGAAGAAATAAAAAAGTCTAGATATGAAGGAAAACTAAACATTAGTGCGAAGGCCCAAAAAGTTTTAGAGGATATTGATGATAATCATAATTATTCTTTAGCAATGGGAATAATTAGAAAAAATAAAAAAAATTTAAATAGGAATGCCCTTTCATATAGAGGTACTAAAATAAGTTATGAAAAGTTATTTGAAATGGTTTATACCTATGCAAATTCATTAAAAAATACTGGCTTTAAAAAAGGAATGCAAGTTCCAGTGTTTGGAGAGAATACTCCGGAATTTATTGCTCTTTATTTAGCTACTAATTTAATTGGCTGTGAACTACTTTCATTAGGAGAATGGTTTGATAAAGATTATACAGAGTTTTTATTAAATAAAAGTGGTAGTAAATATGTTTTTGTATCTGATAGTGTTTATGATGTTATTAAAGATAAATTAGATGATTCTAAAGTAGAAAATGTTGTATTAATGAATCTTGGATCATCACTTCCCAAGGATAAAAGTGGTAAAAATTATAATCCTTATGCTGAGATAGATGATAGATTTAATCATGATTTTAGTGATAAATATGAAAGAATTAAAACTGAAAGTAAAAAAGAAGTATTAAAAATTGAAGAATTTTTAGATGATAGTATGTCTGATGATATTGTTTGTAATATGTCACTTGATGATCCAGCAATGATTAGTTTTACAAGTGGGACTACATCACCGGGAGTTCCTAAAGCCGTACTTCATGCTAATCGTAGTTATTTAACTTTATCAAGATTTAAGGATAAAGATATATCTGGTCTTGCAAGTATGGATGGTAAAAGTGTTTTATGTCACATACCGGTTTATACACATATGGAATTAGCAACTATAAGTGATGCTTTATACCAGGGATGTGAACTATGTTTAGAACCATTTTATGATAGAAAATTCTTTAAGTATTCAATTGTAATGTATAAACCAAATTATTCACCGGGAAGTGAAGGAAGTTATTTGGATTTATGTAAGAATTTAAATGATAATCCAGAATTTAAAAATGTAAAATTAAAAGATTTTGTTGCTATGTGTATTACGGGTGAGGGGTTAACGCCGGGATCAGAGAAGTATATTAATTATACGGCGAGAAAGCATAAATTTGGAACTCATGCAGTGCCAAGACCTATTTCGCCTATTACAGCTTCTATTGGCGGCGGAACTAGTGAAAATAGTGGAGTATTTACAACTTTATTTAAGTCACTTAGAGAAAAATTTTCTTTTAGAAATGAACCTTTTGGTTTGATTGCTTTGCCGTTTGCTGAAGTTGCTGTATTAGATGATGAAGGACATTACTGTAAAGCTGGAAAAGTTGGTAACTTAGTTGTAGAATCTCCTTGTAATATGATAGGATATTTATATACGGAAGAAGATTTTCCAAGATTACATGTAAAAGAAAAAAATAAACTTCGCACTTCAGATGATGGCAGAGTTTGGAGGGATGCGAATACTATTGCAGCACTTAGTAAATATAGTTCTAGAGAAGTAATGATGAAGGGTAGAAATGAATATTTACAGACTGAATATTTTAAAATCCCACTTTATAGAATTGATGATTTAGTTCGTAAAGATACTAAAAATGTTTTGACAGCAAATACTGTAGAAATAAATGATGATGTTATTGGCAAAAATTATGTTATTCATGTGGAATTCTCACCACTTTCTCACAAAAGTAAACATGAAATATTAAAAGGTATTGTATATAGAATTGCTAAAAGTTATCCCGAACATGTATTAGAAAAATTATATATAAGAGTCAGAAGTTATGGTGAATCATTTCCTGTTGCACCTAGTGGAAAAAGAGATTTAAATGCTCTTAGAGAAGAAGGATATACGGATAAGTGTATGTCAGTAATTAATTTATATAATAATTACAAAAATCAAAATAAGAAGAAAAATAAAAAAGAAGCACGCGTTTTAGAATTAACTAAATAAAAAGTGACTTCTTCTTTTTTTTATGCTATTATTAAAATAGGATAGTGGTGTTATGGATTACGTATATATAATGGTTATTTCACTTGTGTATGCTAGTGTTTTAAACTTAGTTTTCTTTAAAAAAAATCATATTAAAACGAGAGAAACTTATTATTATTCTTTATTATTAGTAGTTAATTTAATAGGATTATTATTGGAAATATTATGTACTTTTGTAGGCAATGTTTTTCCAGCGGAGTCACTAATACCATCATTTTTTACAAAAATATATATGTGTTTTTTAACATTATTCATATACTATATTTGCATTTATATTTATTCAATATGTTTAGATGATAATGCTAAAAAATTTAATATAATTAAAAAAATTTTTACCGGGTTACTTATTCTTAGTATTTTAGTTACTTTTTATTTACCAATTGTAACCTCTAAAGGGTATGCAACGGGACCAGCAGTTAATTTTGTATATACGATTGGAATAATTTATATGTCTCTTGCTAGTTTAGGTGTAATAATAAACTATAAAAAAATTAATTTTAAAAAAGTTATACCATTTTTTCTGTTTATAACTTTTAGTGGGATGGTTTCTCTTATACAAAAATATAATCCAAGAATAACACTTACAACTTCGATTGAATGTTTAGTAATATTTGTTATGTATTTTACAATTGAAAACCCAGATTTAAAAATTATAGAAGAGCTTTCAAAAGCAAAAACATTATCAGAAAAATCTACTAATGAAAAAAGTAATTTCTTACATATAGTTACCAATGATATAGATAATAAAATTTATTTAATTGAAAATAAGTGTGATAATATACTTAAAGAGAAGCCTAAAAATTGTATAAAGGAAGATATTTTGGACATAAAAAATATTTTAGATGTGGCCAAAATCAAGATAAAGCAAACAATAGACGTTTCAGAAATGGATTCTAAAAATTTAAAAAATGTTAATTCGACATATGATATAATGCTTCTTTTAAATAGTATATATTTAAATACCAAGGATAAAGTTAATCCTGATGTAAAATATAGTCTTGATATTAATGGAGAACTTCCTAAGGAATTATATGGAGACTCAATTAAATTAAAACAGATGATAATGACAATTCTTAATAATTCTATTAAATATACAAAAAGTGGATATATTGAATTTAGAGTTAATTCTATTATTAAAAATGATGTATGTAGATTAATTGTTTCGGTAGAAGATTCTGGTAGTGGTATGGATATTACGCTTTTAAATGATATTCTTAATAATCATGATGATTTAACAAAAGAAGATTTAAATGTTTTAAATAACAGTGATTTAAATCTAAAAATAGTTAAAAAAATTGTAAATTTAATAGGTGGATCATTTTTAATTAATAGTAATAATACAGGTGGTGTAACGGTAACAATTACAATTGATCAAAAAATAGTGGAAACAGAAAAAAGTGAACTAGAAACTAAAATAGATAAATATTCTAATACTTTAAAAAACCAGTTAACTGCCGCTATTATTTCTTCTTCTCCTGATGATATAAAAATAATTAAAAAAGCATTAAAGAAAAGTGGTTTTACAACTCATGATTATAATATTACAAAGGATTGTTTAGATGAGCTTAGGAATAATAAAAAATACGATGTAATATTTATTTTAGAGGATATGGAAAAAATTAATGCACTTAGTTTTTTAAATAAGGTAAATGATATTAAAGATTTTACAGGTAAAGTAATTGTTATGACAAAGACAAAAGATTTACAAAAGCGTAAAGATTTACTGGATCAAGGTTTTAGTGGAGTCATAACTACACCAATTAATAAAAAAGAGTTAATAACTTCTATAGAAAATATTTAGTTTTATAGAAGTTTTTTTGTATTATTTTTGTAAAGTTTTATTTATTCGACAAAAATTTACATAAATTTACATTTGTTTACAATAAAATTTCTTTTTATTTGTCAGATTTCGTGTTATATTGAAGATGCGTGGTAGTAAAGATAAAAAGGAGAGAGAATGAATAATAAAATACGCGTTTTTATGGTTGACGATAATAAGGATATCGTTAGTGAAGTAAAGGAGTATTTTGGAAGTCACGCTAGTATAGAAGTAGTAGATGCCGCTTATGATGGCAAGGAAGCATTAGAAAAGCTAAGTACTAATTATAATAATTATGATATTGTTTTAATGGACTTAATAATTCCTAAAATGGATGGACTAAGTGTTTTAGAGGAACTATCCAAGAAAGGTATCCATTTAAAAAGTATTATTACAACTAGTATGAACAGTGCTTCAGTAATAAGCAAATGTATGCAAGTGGGAGTAAACTACTATATGCTAAAACCTTATGGGTTTGAAGCTTTAGAAAATCATATTATTTCTATTTTTAATCGTAAGAGTAATAAGCTAGTTATAAGTGATAAGGATTTAAAACAGGCAATAACGTCACTTTTACATTCTTTAGGAATTCCTTCTCATATTAAAGGTTATTTGTATATTAGAGATGGCATTAATTTAATGTATAATAATCCTTCAATGATTGGGGCAATTACGAAGGAGCTATATCCAGAAATTGCTAATAGATATGATACTACATCATCAAGAGTGGAAAGAGCAATTAGACATGCAATTGAAGTTAGTTGGAGCCGAGGAGATTATGATTTAATGGAATCTTTATTTGGACATTCTGTTGATTATGATAGGGCTAAGCCAACTAATTCTGAGTTTATTGCTACACTTGCTGATAAGCTCAGATTAGATAGAACATTTGAATAAAATTTAAATATTATCCTCATTATATACATATAAAGTATATAGGAGGATTTTTTTATGGATAAATGTTTTAGTAAAAGTGTATGTAATATTTTAAAAACGGCAGAACAAGAAATGATGAATTGTCATCATCCTTATGTAGGAACTGAGCATTTACTTCTTTCTCTTTTAAAAACGCAAAAAATATCTAGTATTTGTTATAAATATAAATTAACTTATCAAAAGTTTAAGGATGAGTTAATTAAGGTGATGGGCATGGCTAGTAAAAAAAGTGAAGTGATTTTATATACTCCTTTACTTAAACTAATAATTGATAATGCTTATAATAGAGCTTATGATGATAATAAAGAACTTGATGAACTATATTTATTTAGTGCTTTAATTTCTGAAGATGATGGAATTGCCCTAAGAATTATGGATAATATGAATGTGGATATAGATGCTTTAGTTAAGGAAATTAATAAACCACATTTGATTTATGAACTGGGCGTTAGTTTAAATGACAAAGTTTCGGACCGAGTTTTTTTAAGAGAAAAAGAAATAAATGCAATTATTGAAGTTTTACTTAGAAGAAATAAAAATAATCCGTTACTTACGGGGCACTCAGGAGTTGGAAAAACGGCGATTGTTGAAGAACTAGCTAAAAGAATAAATGAAGGTAAGGTTCCTTCTAAATTAAAAGATTATGAAATTGTAATGATAAATACATCGACATTAGTAGCTGGAACTAAGTATCGTGGAGATTTTGAAGCAAGAGTTAATTCATTAATTAAAGAGGTTAAAAACGCTAAGAATATTATTTTGTTTATAGATGAAATACATACATTAGTTAAGACGGGGGCTTCAGATGGTTCGATAGATGCAGCAAATATTTTAAAGCCTTATTTAGCAAGAGGGGAAATTAAGATAATTGGAGCGACTACTACAGAGGAATATAATACTTATATAAAAAAGGATCCGGCTTTGGCTAGAAGATTTACCCAAATAAAAATAAATGAACCGACAGATGCGGATATGGAAGAAATATTAAGTAAAGTTAAAGTCAATTATGAAAAGTATTATAATTTAAAAATTAGTAAAAAAGTAATTAATAAAATAATCGAGGTTTCTTCTAAGTATTTACCAAATGCTTATAATCCCGATAAGTGCATTGAACTTTTAGATAAAACTTGTTCTAAGAAAATATTAAGTAATTTTAGTACTCAAAAAAACAATGCAGAAATAACCGAAAATGATATTATGGAAGCGTTAAATGTAACTAATTTTAGTAATATAAATGAGGATATGTATAAAAGTATTTTTGAGCAGTTAAAAGATAATTGTAATGAAAATTTAATTAAGAATATTATTAATTTATTAAAAGATGAAAAATGCAAAAATAAATATATGTATTTAAATGGGGATGACTCAAAAGAAAAAAGAAAACTGATAAAGACAATTTCGCAAAAATTAGGTGTTAATTTAATAGAAATTAATTGTTTAGACTATAATGATGAATATTCAATAAGTAAGTTTATTAATAGTAATTATTTATATAATTTATTGGAAGATCAAAGTAATTCTTTTATAATTTTTAATAATTATGATAGTTGCAATAAAGTTATGTATAATTTGATTAATTCGATGATAGTTAATGGTTTTATTACTAATAATATTAATGAAAAAATTTATTTAAGTAATGCGGTTATGTTTATTTTTAATAATCAAAGTCTTTCAAACTTGGGTTTTAACAATAATAATCTTTTATTTGCTAATTAAAAATGTTAAAATACATTAAGGAGGTATTTTATGAAGTTTTATAATACTCTTAATAGAAAAGTTGAAGATTTTAAACCTCATGTAGAGGGAAAGGTTAGTTTTTATACGTGTGGCCCTACAGTTTATCATTATGCCCATGTTGGTAATATGCGTAATTATATTGGTCATGATGTTTTAGATAAAACACTTAGATATTTAGGATATGATGTTAAAAGAATTATGAACATTACGGATGTTGGTCATTTAAAAAGTGATTCTGATACTGGTGAAGATAAAATGGTTACTAGTGCTAAAAAGGAACATAAATCAGTAATGGATATTGCTAAATTTTATACAGATGCATTCTTTAAAGATTTTGAAGCACTTAATTGTAAAATGCCGGAAGTTGTGTCACCTGCGACAGATAATATTGATATGTATATTGAAATTATTTCTAAGTTATTAGAAAAGGGTTATGCATATCAAAGTGGTGGCAATGTTTATTTTGATGTAAGTAAACTTGCAGACTATTATCAGCTAACTAATCATAAAGAAGATGAAATGGTTGTTGGGGTAAGAGAAGGTGTCGATTTTGATGGTAATAAGAAAAATCAAGCAGACTTTGCCCTATGGTTTACTAAATCTAAATTTGAAGATCAGGAATTAAAATGGGAAAGCCCTTTTGGAACTGGTTACCCGGGATGGCATATTGAGTGCTCTGGTATAAGTATTAAGTTTGCTGGTGAATATTTAGATATTCATGGCGGTGGTGTTGATAATATTTTTCCTCATCATACAAATGAAATAGCTCAGAGTGAAGCTTATTTAGGACATAAGTGGTGTAATTATTGGTTTCATAATGAACACTTAATGGATGAAACGGGAAAAATGAGTAAAAGTAAAGGCGGAGTTTTATCTGTTAGTAAACTTATTGAAGATGGATATAATCCTCTTTCATTTAGATATATGTGTTTAAATAGTCATTACCGTAAACAATTAGTATTTTCATATGAGGCTTTAAATGGTGCAGAAACAGCATATAAAAAATTAAAAAATAAAATTGCTTTAATTATAGAAGATGGTGATTTATCGGAAGGCGATTTCGATATTTATAAGTCTAAGTTTATTGATGCCCTATCAAATGATTTAAATACCGCTAATGCAATGACTGTTTTACATGATTTAATTAAAGATGATATGCTAAATGGTAAGACAAAAATAGAATTAATTCGTTCTTTTGATAAGGTACTTAGCTTAGATTTATTAAAAAATGAAACTAGCATTAGAGAAGATGATGAAGAAATAAAAAAATTAATTGAAACAAGAAATAATGCTAAAAAGAAAAAAGATTTTGAGTTAGCTGATTCAATAAGAGATGAACTTCTTAGCAAGGGCATTGTACTAATAGATACCAGAGAAGGTACTATTTATAAAGAGGTTTAGTTATGGATGATTTGCTTTATTTGTTAATGCTTATAATTCCTTTAATTGCTCAGATATATGTGACATCAAGTTATAAAAGATTTAAAAAGGTTTATAATAAGAAAAATATTACTGGTTATGATGTAGCACGAAAAATTTTAGATGCTAATGGACTTAGTAATTTATATATTGTTGAAACAAAGGGAACCATGACTGATCATTATGATCCTTCTAGAAAAACCGTTAGATTATCTAGTGAAGTTTATCATGGAAGTTCAGTTGCTAGTATGGCTATTGCAGCTCATGAATGTGGACATGCTATTCAAGATAAGGAAGGTTATTTGTTTTTAAAAATCCGTAGTTTTATTTATCCAATTGTTAATTTAGGAACAAGACTAGCGTATATTGTACTTTTGATTGGGATAATTTTAGAGTATTTTGATTTAATTTTACTTGGAATTGTTTTAGTTGGTTTAGGATTAGTATTTCAAATAGTTACTTTACCAGTAGAAATTAATGCTTCTAAAAGAGCACTTTTAAAATTAGAGGAACTTAATATAGCGGATAAGGAAGAGTTAAATGGAACTAAAACAATGCTTACAAGTGCAGCGCTTACTTATTTAGCGGGTGTGTTATCAAGTGCGATTGAAGTATTTAGATTAGTATACATTTATTTTGATAGGAGAGATTAATTCTCTTTTTTTCGTGGAAAAAATAAGATATAATTATATTAGTATACAAATAGTAGGAAGGGTAATATGGCAAAAAGAAGAAAATTAAAAAGATCGGTTAAAAGATTTTTGGCAGTATTTATTTTAATGCTTGGCTTATTAATTGGCGGTATTAAAACTTACAATAATATAATGTATAAAAAAACTTATGAGTATAAATTTTTAGAAAAAAATTATACAATTAACGAATTTAAAACTATTGAAAAACTAGATAAAGAGGAAAAAAATATTTTATTAGAGAAAGAATATAATAAAAATATTCCTTTACTAATTAATGAAAAATATTTTATGTTTAAAAATTTAGATAGATATTTGAATTATATAGAAAAAAATAACAATCTAGAATTAAGGGATGTTGTTTCACTTGTAAATGTTAATAGAGATAAGGATTATTATAAGGATTTAGAAGTTACTGATGTAAGTAATTTTAATGAAATGTTAGTTAATAAATATCATGCTTTAGATAAGGACTATGTTGCTTCAGATATTGTGAAATGTAGTTCAACTTATGCTTATGCAAATAATGAGTTAAATAAGGAAGCATATGAAGCTTTTAAAAATATGGCAGATGCAGCAAGAGAAGAAGGACATGTAATATTAATTCTTTCATCCTATCGTACTTATGAATCACAAGATAATTTATGGAAACAAAGAAAAACAGCATATGGCATAAAGAAAGCTGATGCATATGCTGCTAGGGCAGGCTCAAGTGAGCATGAAACGGGTTTAGCAATTGATGTTGCAGAGTATAAAGATGTTAATGATGAGTTCGGCAAAACGGAAAGCTTTAAATGGCTGCAGGAAAATGCGTATAAATATGGTTATATTTTAAGATACCCGAAGGGAAAAGAGAATATTACCGGATATTCATATGAAGCCTGGCATTATAGATACTTAGGTGTTTCTTTAGCAACTAAAGTTTATAATGAAGGAATTACATATGATGAGTATTATGAATTTTATTTAAATAAATAATAAAATCAGAACTAAATTTTTAATTCTGATTTTTCTTTTTGCATTTGATAGTTGGCATTCCATCTTTGTAAGAAATATTCTTTGTCTTTTTCATCAGTAAATAGGCTATTAATAAAATATTTAGCACGCTCATTTATTTCTAAACTAAGCAGTTTGTCAACATAATTTAAGCCTTTATCATAATCGCTACTTAATTTTTGAGTGAAAACAAGAATTAACGCAAATAATTTTAAATTTTGATGAATTATATCAAAATCAAGGGTTCCATTAGCCATTCTAAATTCAATGGTGTTTTTATTTTGAGTATTAGTATTTAAAATATTAACCGATTTATTACGAAAAGTTGAAGGTTGAATACTTTCTTTTAAATTTTCTAAAAATTCATTATAACTTTCACTATCATCAATAGTTAAAATTCCATCTTCTATAGCTTCTAAAAATTCATCCGTTAAATATTGGGCATAATAATCGGATCTTTTTCTTGGTAAACTATTTTCAGCATTAGAAAGTAAATATATTATTTCTTCACAGGCAGTAAATAAATAAAAGAAGATGAGCCATTCTTTTTTAGTTTTAAAAAAGTCCGCTCCAATATGAATATGACATGCACAGTTTGCTGTTGCTTCTAAACCATTATCTTTCATAAATTTACAAACTTGATATAATTCTTGTAAATCTTTTTGGCTATAATGAATTATAGGAGAATTTATTTCAAGTGAATTATTTATTAATGATGGATCACTTTTGATAGTCCATCTATTAAAAAGAGTTTTATTTAAAAATCTTATAACTTTACTATTTCCATTTTCCGCTTCTAACTCGATGCCAAATGTCATGTCTTTAGGAATTTCGTTGGATAGAGTTATATTTTCTGAAGGCTGGTTATTTGTACTTTCTTCAAAAACGTATGAATCTTGTAAAAGTTCGATGATGCGATTTTTATTATTTAAAACATTAAACAAAAAGATTAAATCAATCTTAATTTTAAAACTTCTATATGCTGCTATCTTATCATCGTCATTATCAAAAAGAGTTAATGAATGAATGCAAAATGCTTCTAAATCGTACATACTAGTGTATTTTAACTTTAACTTAGGATTTGTTAAATATATCATAGCATTCATGGTAATTACATTTTTATCAATTAATTTTAATGTATCTAAGGCAATTTTTAGATATTTTTCAATTTCTTCGTCACTTTTATTTTTAAAGTGTTCTTCTATAATATTTTCTAAAAATGCTTTTTCTTTTATTAATTCCATAATTTTCCTTACTTACTACTTTTCATTTCAAATAAAATATCTCTAAGTTGCATTGCTCTTTCAAAATCAAGTTCCTTAGCAGCTTTACGCATTTCTGCTTCTATTTTTAACATAGCATCGTGTTTTTCTTTTTTAGAAAGTTTTTCAACATTATCATCTTTAACTTCGTTAGATATTAAATCTCTAATCTCTTTAATAATTGTTTTAGGAACAATATGATGTTTTTTATTATATTCCATTTGAATTTTTCTTCTTCTTTGTGTTTCATTGATAGCCTTTTCCATGGCTTCACTTACAGTGTCAGCATACATTATAACATGACCATTTGCATTTCTCGCGGCTCTACCAATTGTTTGAATAAGACTGCGTTCGCTTCTTAAAAAGCCTTGTTTATCCGCATCCATGATGGCAATCAAACTTACTTCTGGAATATCTATACCTTCTCTTAATAAGTTAATTCCAACTATACAGTCATATTTTCCTAAACGTAAATCTCTTATAATACGTAGTCTTTCGAATGTTTTAACTTCGTTATGTAAATAAGCAACTTTTATATTTAAGCCTTTTAAGTAATTTGTTAATTCTTCGGCCATTCTAATTGTTAAAGTCGTAACTAAAATTCTTTCATTCTTTTTAATTCTTTCGTTAATTTCGTTTATTAAATCATCAATTTGGCCTTCAGTTTTTTTAACTTCAATGGTTGGATCAAGAAGTCCGGTAGGTCTAATGATACTTTCTACAACTTCATTATTAACTAATGATAATTCATAATCACCAGGAGTTGCAGATATATATATAGCCTCTTTAATTTTGTTATTAAATTCGTCGAACTTAAGGGGTCTATTATCTAGAGCACTAGGAAGCCTAAAACCATAATCAACTAGAGTTTGTTTACGCATGCGGTCACCATTATACATGGCTTTAACTTGAGGCAAAGTAACGTGTGATTCATCTACAACTAAAAGATAATCATCACCAAAAAAGTCCATTAATGTTGATGGTGTTTCTCCTTCAGCACGAAGTGCTAAGTGTCTACTATAGTTTTCTATGCCATGACAAAACCCGGTTTCTTTTAGCATTTCAATATCATATTCGCAACGTTCTTTAATTCTTTGCTTTTCGATAAGTTTCCCTTGACTTTCAAAGTAGGCAATTTGTTTATCTTTTTCTTCTTCAATTCTTTTGATTGCTTCTTTTAATTTTTCATCACCAGTTACAAAGTGACTAGCAGGCATAATGGTAGTATTTTTGATATTTTGTATTATAGTACCGGTTAAGATATCAAATTCACTAATGCGATCAATAACATTTCCAAATAATTCGATACGAATACCATTTTTTCGCTCACTAGCGGGAACGATATCTATTATATCGCCGTTAACTCTGAAAGTACCACGGTGGAAGTCCAATTGATTTCTTTCATAAGTCATGGTTACTAATCTATCAATAATATCATTGCGTTTATAAGTATCACCAATTCGTAATATTAACATATTGTTTTTATATTCTTCTGGTTCACCAATACCATAAATACAAGAAACACTGGCAACAACGATTACATCTTTATAATTTATTAAAGCACTAGTAGCACCATGTCTTAATTCATCTATTTCATCATTTATGCTTGAATCTTTTTCTATATATGTATCAGTAGAAGGAACGTAAGCTTCAGGTTGGTAATAATCGTAGTATGAAACAAAATATTCAACATGGTTTTCGGGAAATAGCTCTTTAAACTCACTATAAAGTTGACCTGCAAGAGTTTTATTGTGTGCTAACACAAGAGTGGGTTTATTGACATTTTTTATAACATTAGCAATCATAAAAGTTTTACCAGTGCCAGTAGCTCCCATTAATACTTGATGTTTTTTACCTTCTTTAATTCCTTTTGTTAATTTTTCAATCGCTTCCGGTTGATCACCAGATGGCGAAAAATTTGAATGTAATTTAAACATTTTTATTCATCTCCTATACTTCTTTTTTCATTTCCCATTAAATCATTTCACTTATATAATTATTATTTACCGCTCTTTTTTAAATAAACATTATTATTTTACTTTAACAATAATAATTTGTCAATAGAAAAATAGAACAAATGTTTTAATAACGCATTTTGTTAGTAAATTATGAAATAATCTCATTCCTTTCATATTTGATGTTTTTTTTTTACAAAATATATTGTATAATGATAATACTAAAAGGGTGTGAAAATGTGGAAAAAGTATTAGTTTTTGGACATAGAAAACCAGATACTGACTCAGTATGTGGAGCAATAAGCTTAAGTTATTTAAAGAGACAAATGGGCATAAATGCTGAGCCAAGAGTGCTTAGTGAAATTAATGCTGAGTCTAAATTTGCACTAAAAAAATTTAATACTCCGGAACCAAAATATCTAAATGACGTAAAAGTACAACTTAAAGATGTAAAATATAAAAAGAATTATTATATGAATGAAAATGCATCAATATATTCTACTTATACTTATATGACAAATAAAGGAATAACGGGAATACCTCTTGTTGATGATAAAAAATATTTTAAAGGTTATGTATCCTTAAAAGAAATTGCGAGTGAATTAGTAGTAAGTAGTTCAAATTATTTAAATACTTATATAGATTCAATTGCAGAAACGCTTAATGCTAGTAGTGTTTATAAATTTGATGAAGAAATTGAAGGAAATGTTATGGCTGTTGCACTTCCATATCAACTATTTATAGATACGATTCATTTAGATAATAGTTCTATTATAATTGTAGGAAATAGGGAACATATTATAAATTACTCACTACAAAGTAAAGTTAAATTAATGATTATCATAAATAATCACGATTTATCTAAAGAACAAATGGCACTTGCTAAGAAAAATAAAGTAAATGTAATTGTTACCCCATATGATACATTTAAAACTTCAAGAGTTATAACACTTGCTAATCCAATTAAAAGTATTAAGAGAAATTCATCGGCAACATGTTTTGGACCTAAAGATTATTTAACAGACTTTTTAGATACAAGTAATAAATTAAAACATACGAACTATCCAATTGTAAATGGTAAAGGAATATGTGATGGAATGCTTAGAGTTATTGATACGGGTGAGTATTCTAAAAAGAAAATTATTTTGGTAGATCATAATGATCCAGCTCAAAGTGTAGATGGACTTAATGAAGCAGATATTTTAGAAATTGTCGATCATCATAATATTGGTGATATTAATACTTTTATTCCTATTAATTTTAGAAATATGGCTGTTGGTTCTGTAAATACTATAATATATACTATGTATGAGGAACAAGGAGTAAAGATTCCCCAAAATATTGCAGGACTTATGTTAAGTGGAATAATCTCAGATACACTTCTACTTAAAAGTCCAACGACTACCGAATTAGATATTAAAATTGCAGAAAAATTAGCGAAACTAGCTAAAGTTAATTTAGAGAAATATGGAATGGAACTTTTAGGAAGCGGAGTTTCTATAAAAGGCATGAGCATCAATGATGTTATTTATAAAGACTTTAAAAATTATGTTATAAATGATAATAAATTTGGCATTGGCCAAGTATTTACTACTAATTTTAAAGATTATATAAATGATTTAGATAAGTATCGTGAGGAACTAGATACGATTGCTAATAATAATGGTTATAAATTAGTGTGTTTATTTGTAACAGATATAATTTCTAATGATAGTTATTTACTATATAATACTAGTGCTAGTGGTTATTTAGTGGATGCTTATAACTTAAATGAAATAAAAGAAGGTATTGTTTTAAAAGGCATTATTTCTAGAAAAAAACAGATGGTTCCACCAATAATGGAAGTTCTAGAAAAAGCATAGTTTTAAAGTATAATGATATTAAATTTTTAATTAGTAAAATAGGTGTAGACATAAAAAAGTGTCTACATTTTTTGTTGTAAAATTATTTTTTCAGATCCTTGTTTTTAGAAACTTTAAGCTTACCACCGCAACAAACTACACTTGGTTGATACCATAGTCTTCCTTTGGTGGTATCAATGAAAACAGACGAACGTAAAGCAGCATATTTAAAAGAACAAAAAAAGTAATTTAATAGATTATAAAAATAGTTTAATTAGTTATAAAGGAATATTTATGAGAATAAGTAATAAAGGAGTTTATCAGAATTTAATTAATTTTAATAAATAAAGTTCCAATTAAAAACATATAGTTAAGTGGAGGAAAACTATATGGAACTAATGGGATTAACCGATGAAGAAGTAAAAAAATCAAGAGAAAAATATGGTAGTAATGAAATAAAAGTTAATAAGAAGAATAGTTTTATTAAATTATTTATCGAATCTTTAGGAGATCCGATGATTAAAATATTATTAATTGTTTTAGGAATAAAGTTAGTTTTTTTATTTGCTGATACAGATTGGTTTGAAACTTTAGGAATTTTTATTGCAATATTTGTTGCATCACTTATAAGTACGATTAGTGAGTATGGTAGTGATAAAGCATTTCAAAAGTTACTTTCTAAAAATAATGCAAAATACGCAAAAGTAAAGAGAAATAATTTAATTAAAGAAATTCTTGTAGATGAGATAGTTGTTGGTGATATTGTTTATTTAAAAAATGGAGATTATATTCCAGCCGATGGAGTGCTTGTTGATGGAGCAGTACTAGTGGATGAAGCAAGTATTAATGGGGAAAGTAAAGAGAATTTTAAAAGTAGCTCTTTAAAAGGAGATAAAAATAAACTTTATAAGGGCACAATTATTAGTAGTGGCGAAGCATTTATGAAGGTTACTTTGGTGGGGGAAGCAACTTTATTTGGTAATATTGCTAAGGAAATACAGGAAAAGTCACCGCTAAGTCCTTTAAAAATAAGGCTAAGAGATTTAGCACAGATAATTAGTAAAATTGGTTATGTAGGGGCGTTTTTAGTCTTTTTTTCATATTTATTTTCCGTAGTTGTTATTGCTAATAATTTTAATTTTACAGAAATAATAAATACAGTTTCTAATATTCCTTTAATAACAAATTATGTAATTTATGCACTTACTTTAGCAGTTACAATTATTATTGTTTCAGTTCCGGAAGGTCTTCCTATGATGGTGGCTTTAGTTTTATCTACTAATATGAAAAAGATGATAAAGAAAAATGTATTAGTAAGAAAAATGGTAGGTATAGAAACAGCGGGATCTTTAAATGTATTATTAACAGATAAAACAGGTACTTTAACTAATGGACAGTTAAGTGTTTATTCTTTAGTGGATTATAATGAAAAAAAGTTTTTAAATGACGTAGAGTTAGTTAGATATGAAGAATATTATAATTTAGTGGGAAATTCAATTATTCTTAATAATGATGTTATAGTATCAGATAATAAAATAATAAGTGGTAATGCAACAGATAAGGCTTTATATAATTTTATGGGGTTTTTATCGAAAGAAAAGGTGATTTCTAAGGTTTCTTTTGATAGTGAAAAAAAGTATTCATCAGTTACTACAGAAAAGTATACCTATTATAAGGGAGCACCAGAAATAATTTTATCTAAGTGTAAAAGATATTATGCAGATGGAAAGACTAATTTAATTGAAAAAAATAAATTAAATAATATGATTAATAAGTATATGAATAAAGGATACAGGGTAATTGCGCTTGCATATGGTAATGAAAATGAAAATTTGACTTTTTTAGGGATAATTTTATTAAAAGATGAAATAAGAGAAGATGCTAAAGAGGGACTTGATTTAATAAAACAGGCTGGTATTAGTACAATAATGGTTACGGGTGATTCTTTAGATACGGCTTTTTATATTGCTAAAGAGCTGGACATGGTACAAAAAGATGATATTTTTTTAACTAGCAATGAGTTTGCTCTTATGAGTGATGATGAGGTTAAAAGTAAACTTTTTAAAATTAGGATTATTGCGAGAGCTAAGCCGAATGATAAAAGTAGATTAGTAAATATTGTAAAAGATTTAAATTTAGTAGTAGGGATGACAGGTGATGGTATTAATGATGCCGCAGCACTAAAAAAAGCCGATGTTGGCTTTAGTATGGGAAGTGGCACAGAAGTTGCTAAAGAGGCTTCTGACATTGTTATTTTAGATGATAATATTAATTCAATAAGTATGGCAGTTTTGTTTGGCAGAACAATTTTTAAAAATATTCGAAAGTTTATTATATTTCAGCTAACGGTTAATATTTGTGCGATGAGTTTATCTATTATCGGACCTTTTATAGGAATAAGTACACCAGTAACGGTAATGCAGATGCTTTGGATAAATATGATTATGGATACCCTTGCGGGGCTTGCTTTTGCTTATGAAGAACCGCTTAAAGCTTTTATGAATGAAAAGCCAAAAGATAAAAATACTCCTATAATAAATAAATATATGTATGAAGAAATTATATTGACAGGAACGTATTCAGCTATATTATGTATTCTTTTTTTGAAACTTCCTTTTTTTAAAGAAATGATAAGATATGATATAAATGATAAATATTTTTTAACGGCTTTTTTTGGATTATTTGTTTTTATTGGTATATTTAATGCTTTTAATACCCGCACCAATAGATTAAATTTGTTATATAGAATAAGTAATAATAAAGTGTTCTTAGCAGTATTTTTGATGGTAGGTGTTTTACAAGTGTATTTTATATATTATGGAGGAACAATTTTTAGAACTTACGGTTTGACTATTAAAGAATTCTTATTTGTTTTGACTCTTGCTTTTACAGTAATTCCTTTTGATTTATTTAGAAAATATATGTTTTCTAGAAATAACAATAATGATTATATTTAACTATTTAATGTAACCATTTTGGACTATTTTAGTATCATTTATAATAATAAAAGCTTTTTTATCAAAAGTATAAATTAATTCTTTTAATTTTTTTAAATTTTTCTTGTCTATTTCAATAATAATAAGATTTTTATTATCTTCTGCTTTTATGACTGATAAACCAAAGCCGTTTTCTTTAAGAATATCAATTTCTTTTTTGTTTATTTTAGATGAAATAATGTTGATTGTTAAATGCCCTTTGATAAATTTGGTGCTTATAAAGGTGCCAATATAAGTACCAGTGGCGTAACCTAAAGCATAACTTATAGGAATAAGAATGCTAGTTATTTCGGTATTTAAGGCAGTTCTAGCAACTTCAAACCAAATTAAAACTTCTACGAAAGCAATAATTGTGCTTATAATTCTTTTTTCTTTTACGATAAAGACAGTTTTAACTGTACCTAGAGAAACGTCTAAAATGCGGGCAAAAAAGATTTTTATACATAATAATAATAGTTTCATAAGAGAACTCCTTTTTATTTATTATGGTTTAATTTTAATGATTTATTTGACACTTTTATTTAAAATATGGAGATATTTTAGTATAATTAATTTAGGAGGATAAAAAATGGAAGAAAAAATTGTTGTAGATCATAATAAATGTTTAAAATGTGGTATGTGTGCATCTATTGCTCAAGATACTTTTACTTTTGGTGAAGATGGGGAAATAAAGGTTGTAAAAAATGAAGTGACTGATGAAGTTAAAAATGCCATTAACAGTTGCCCAGTTGGAGCGATAACAACCGAAAAAAAATAGATATGCATGTGGCATATCTTTTAATTTGAAGTAAAATCTAAGTAGGATAATTAAATATTTGATTTTTATTTGTTTTCAAGATCAAAATTTAACATTCATTTATATCTTTTTCATATATATCTTGTTCATATCATTTCTTTAGATATACAGTAATCAAATAATCTAGAGTGATTTTTTCATTTCCGTTAAATCATCTAGCTTAATTGTATCATCGCTTTTAGGAATAAAAGAATTAGTTATAAAAAAATAATAACAATTTTGTTACTATTTTAATCAGATTCTTCAATAAAATTTTTACTTTTATGCGGCTCATCTTTAAGTAAATCTAAATAATTTTGCTGTCTTAAAGCTTCATAAAGAACAATAGCGACGGTGTTTGATAAATTTAAAGCACGAACTTTATCAGTCATCGGAATTCTTAAGCAATTATCAATATGGGGCTTAAGCAAATGAGGTGGTATTCCCGTTGACTCTTTACCAAAAACAAAATAAATATTCTTAGATGTGTCACTATAATCAAAAGAAGTATGAGGTTTGTGACCATATCTAGTTAAATAATAAAATTCACCTTTATTTTTACTATAAAAATCATCAATATTTTCATAAACTTCATAATCACAGTCTTTAATATAATTTACGCCACTTCTTTTAATATAGCTTTCACTTAGACTAAATCCTAAAGGTTTAATTAAATGTAATTTAGTATGAGTAGCAACGCAAGTTCTCATGATGTTTCCGGTATTTCCAGGAATTTCTGGTTCAAATAATACAATATTTATCATTTATTATCTCTTTTTTCTAATTCATATTTTTCTAATAAATTTTCTAAATCAGCAATATTTAAAATGCCATTTTTACTATCAATATAATCGGTTGGTATATTATCTTTAAAATAAATAATAGCCGGAAAAATAATAGTTTCACTGTCAACAATACCAACAGTTTTATTAAAACCATTTACCATGTTAGTTTCATTTAAATAATCATTAACATTTACATAATAAAAGTAATCTTCTAGTTCATCTTTTTTGATAATTTTTTGCAATTTCTTTTCAAAATCATAAATTTCTTTATTACCGATGTAACTTACATATAATAAACTATTACTATTCATTTCTTTTATAGCATCAGATAACTCATTATAATTTATAACGGAAACAGATTTAGAAATATAACTATTGTTTATTTTATTTCCTTCGTAGTTGCGATAAAGATTAGAAGCGCTTAAAGTTATAAGCATTGTTGCTATAAGGATAATAGCCAGTTTTATATAGTTTCTTTTTTTGTTCATATGATCACCAATTTAATTGTATCAAAATTTTATATAAATGTCTTTAAATTTATAATAATAAAAACCTATAAAGTTATTTTTTTCTTATAGGTTATTTGGGTTTTACATTTTTTTCTTATTATATTTGTAAGTTTCATATAATTTTTTAAATCTGTTATAATGAACAATTTCTCTTTGTCTTAAGAATAATAAAATATTTATAACATCCTCATCTTCCGCAATATCAATTAAATGTTCATAAGTAGTTCTAGCTTTTTCTTCTGCGGCCATATCTTCGGCTAAGTCAGCGATAGGATCACCTACAGATGCAAAGACAGTAGCACTAAAGGGAACGCCATTAGAATCAGTTGGATAAATTCCGTAGCCATGTTCAACATACTGACTTGTTAGACCATACTTCTTTAATTCATCAACACTAGCACCTTTTAATAACTGATGAACCATAACGCAAATCATTTCAGCATGGCCAAATTCTTCTGTGGCAATATCATTAAGTAAAGCTCTTCCTTCATCTGTTGGCATACTAAATTTTTGAGAAAAATATCTTAGAGCTGCTCCTAATTCACCATTGGCACCGCCGAACTGAGTTATTAAATATTTAGCCATTTTGACATCTTTCTTTTTTATATCAATTTTATATGGAAGTATCTTTTCATATTTAAACATATCTTTCACCCTCCCATGGCCATGGTCCTTTTTCCCAAGTATAAACACCTTTAGTATCATCCTTTACACAAAGGACGCTATAATCTTCACTGTATTTTTTTATGCAAGCATTTTCTTCTTCAACATATTTTTTAAATAATTCATAATATGTTTTATTATTTGGATCTAAATCTAAAGCTAGAAGTAAATCATTAACAGCAAAATCAAGTTCTCTTATTCTTTGCAATAACCTTTCTTTATCACTGGTAACAACTACTTCTTTAGGCTTATAATTTTTATAACTATCATATTCGTTGTAAAACATATTACCAATCATTTGACCCTCTTTGGGACTTAAAATATCAGAAGTCTTTTTATTTAAATTAAAATAATCTTCTAATATAAAATCATTATCAAAACTAAATAACATATATCCTCCTTAATTTTATCTTATGATAAATGACTATTTTGTTAAGGGCGAATACCTAATTATTAATTGTTTTTTCGTATTTAATTATTCTTTAAAATATGATATTATAACTCTAGAGTAGGTGATGTGTATGAATACGCGAATGGATAAATATGATAATGACACACCAGAATTAAAAAAAAGAACAGAAAGAAATCAAGATTTATACAGAAATTATGAATTAGATAATTATAATAAGTTTGATGTTAATTCTAATATTTCAGTACTAAAAGATAATGCTAAAGCAATAGATGTAGATCAAATTAAAGATATGCTTGATAAAAAATATAGAGATAATATACCTAAGAGAAAATCAATTAGTATAGAAGAAGATACAGAACCAGAAAGTGAAATTTTAAAAGAAGATACAAAAGAGTATGATTTAAATAGTATTTTAAGTAAAGCTAGACAAGAAAAAAATATTGACTATGAAGTGGAAAGATTAAATAGAGCTTATAGTGGTAGAGATTTAGTAGATAAAGTAAATGAAAAATATAGTGCAAAAGAAGAAGAAGCACTAGAAATTACTAGTTTAATGAATACAATCACAGAATTAGAACTAAAAAATCAAAGAAAAGATGCGGAACTTTTAGATTTAGCAGATGAAGATGATAATAAAAGTGAAAGCAGCGTAGTTAAAGTTGAACCACCAGAAAAAGAAGAAGAAGAATTTTATACTGGTAAACTTAGAGTTACAGAAGAAGATTTTGATGATTTTAAAGATATGCAAGAAGATATTAGGTCTAATTCAGTGTTAATTAAAATATTGGTTTTTATTTTTATAATTGTTTTAATAGGTATCGCGGTAGTGGTTGCTAACAATATATTTAAATGGGGCTTGTTTTAAAGCCTTATTTTTTTCATATAATTTATTATGAAAAGATTTAAAGGAAAAAATAAATTTATTACTAATAAAAATTTAACTATTATAGTATTATGTTTAATTTTTTTGAATACTTTTTTCTTAATAAAATCTATTGGCGTAAAGATTACGGATAATATGTATGGAATTTGTCAAAAAGTGATAAGCGATGTTATGACGAATATTGTAAATGCTAACATTAAAGGAGAAGTTTTTCATAAATATAATATAAATGATTTAATTACCATTAATAAAAATGAAAATAAAGTTGAAAGTGTAGATTATAATTTAGAAAATGCATATAATCTTTTAATTGAAATAAAAAAATCAATAATGAAAAACGTGGCAGAAACAGGAGATTTAGGATATTTTGATGCCAGATTTGATAATAGTAAAATTTATTTAAAACTTCCTTTTTATAATTACACTAATAATTTACTTTTAGCTAATGTGGGGCCTAAAATAGAAAGTAGAATTGCTATTTTACAAAGTATAAGTGGTAATATGAAAACAAAAATTAAAACTTATGGAATAAACTCTTTACAAATTGAGTTATATATAAATTTTACGATTGAAAGCTCAGTAGTTATTCCGTTTAAAGAAAAGGGTTTAGTAAATAGTTATGATGTGTTAGTAGCATCAAAGGTTATTCAAGGAGAAATACCTTCATTTTATAATGGATTACTTGAAAAAAATAGTGATTTAATTAATTTAAATTAGTAGAATTTTGCTAAGTATTGTGCTATTATTAAAATAGGAGGATTCTTATGGAAGCATTTATAAATAATGTCATTACTAATGGGATAATTAGTTTTTTAGAAACAGATGCTTCTAAGAAAGATGGAGCACATATATTTGAAAATAAGGTTATAGAATTATTAACTAGGATATATAGTGAACCAGATATAATTAATCCTTTTAAATTAAAAAATGAAAAAACTTTTAGAGAAAATTTAGGAATTTATGGCTTAACAGAAAATGAAATAGATAGATTTATTTCCCTTATGAATGCTTATGGAATTTGGCTTAATAGTAATAGAACTAACAAAAATAATATATTTGAAGAAATTTGCTTGTTACTGATAAGAATGATAATGCTTAAAAATAGATATATTAGTATTTCTAATGAGGAACTAAAAGGTTATGATGAGTTTTTTGATTTAACCAATAACAAAATTAGAAGGATTGCAGAAATGTCGGCTGTTTCACCTACTAAGGTGAGTATGGTTTGGCATAGAAAAAGAGCACACATTATAAAAAACAATGATGCTATGTATTTAACCATTATAGAGCCTAAACTACTTAGTAGCGAAGTTTATAAAAAATATGGCGTTAGTATTAATGAAGTTAGACAGTTATCTAATAATGCCATAGATGAAATAAATAAACAGATTTTGACGGAAGAAAATGGTAGCACAGTTGGGGGTGGAAGAACTAAAGAAAAGCCACTACAGTTAGTTCTTACAAGTGGTAATGGTTTTGTTGACATGATAGTTTTACTTAGTATTATGTGCACTGAAATAATGATTGGAATAGTTATAACAGTAACGCTGATGGGGTGATAAAATGAAAAAGGTTGTTATAAATGATAAAGAATATGAAATAGTTAAAGATTATAGAGATGGCTTTGATGAAACAGAAGTTAAAAGCAAATTAACAGAATATTTTGATAATTATGATTATGTAGCGGGAGACTGGGCTTATGGAAAATTAAGATTAAAAGGTTTTTATGATGAAAAAAATAAGAAAGCTACTAATATAAATAATGTAAAATTTTTTGAAGATTATATAAAAAATAATTGTGCTACTAATTGTAAATATTTTTTGATGAAAAAAATTAATTGATATATGAATGAAGTTATGGTAGTATTAATAATAGGATAGTGAGGGATACTATGGTAGAGTTTAAAAAAGATAATGGCGAACTTTTTGAAGCAGAATTAATTAGTTATTTTGAATTAGTTAATACAGGGAAAAAATATGTTTTTTATACTTCTCATGAGCAAGTAGAGAATGGTCTAATAAAGATGTATGTTTCGGAAGTTAATGCAGAAGGTCAGACAATTTCAGCTGACATGACTAATGAAGAGTGGACAAATATAAAAACAATTATGAAATCAATGCTTAAGGGTATTAAAGATGACAATATTAAATATTTATCTTGGGAGGTAAAATAAAATGGCAAAAACAATTGCACTTACAAAAGAACAACTTGATACTATATCAAATGTTTTTAAAACAGCTATAACTTTTGTAAAAAGTGGATCAGATGTTATAAAAGATGTAACTTCTCAGGTTAATGGTACTGCTTATGAAGGAAAACATGATTTGAATGCACCACTTGAAACTAAACTGGAAAATATAATGGCAACTCCTGGTAAAGTGGAAGTTAACAATGCTGACGTTTTAAGAGCTATGAGTGATACACCAGATATTTCTCATATTGTTAATCCTAATGAAATGAATATAACTCCAACAGGGGCTGATTTAGTTTATGATACAGTTACAACTCCAGTTGAAGGAACTCCAGATTTAATGGGAGTTGTAAATAGAGGGGACGTTCAAAGTTCAAGTACTTTTAAGTATGATGGTATGAACGTTGATGAGCTTCTTGCTGAAACAACGAGATTACGTAGTCGTTTAGTGGAATTAAGAGCTCAAAATAATGATTTTGAAAATCAAATTGGTAATATTTTAAATAAGATAAATATCAATATGAAATATGATGCAAATTATGATTTTAGTGCTGATGAAAAAGAAATAGATGATTTAGCAAATAAAAAGTTATTAAATTCAACAACTATTGAAGTGTTAGATGGTGAAATAGCGATTATTAATAATGTTATTAAACAAAAATGTCTAAAAAAGGAAAAAACAACGGCACAAAGTTTAGATATACCACTTGGTGAAGCAAAACCAGTTTCTGAAAGTCAACCAGAGATGGCTACAAATGTACCACTACGTGAAGAGCCGGTTATACCAAATGAACAAATTGAAGGTCAAACAAAAATGATGGGATTCTAAGTATAATACTTAGAATTTTTTCATATAAACTAATATGGAAGATATTTTAGAGTTTTATTATGATATTACTAATTTAAAAATAGAAAAGTATAAAGATTATTATATAATAAAAGACTTATTTGATACTTATTTATTAGAAGAGTTATTATATGATAAAGAAACTTTAAAAAAGAATATTGATATACTTAATAATACTAATATTTTATATCATTTATTAATACTTACTAAAGATGGAAATATGACTTTTAGTTATGATGATAAAGAGTATGTTCTTTTGAAAATAAGAGAAGATGTTAATAAAACTGTCAGCATTTTTGATTTTAATGAATTTAAGGTTAATGGTACTTTTAATTGGGGTGAACTTTGGAGTAAAAGAATTGATTATTACGAAACGCAGGTAGAAGAAGTAATTAAGGATGAAAGTGTTAAATATAGTTTGCAGTATTACATTGGACTATCAGAAAATGCGATTAGTATGTTTAATGATTTAAGTGAACTATATGATAATAATTTAATTACATTCGGACTATCTCATCATAGATTAGAAGTTCCTTTAAATGTAATTAATTTTTATGATCCAGTTAATATTTTTGTGGATAATGATGTTAGAGATTTATCTGAATATATAAAAACTGTGTTTTTTGAGGAAAATTTAACTAATTCAGAAATATTAACTTTAGTAGATAAAATTAACTTTACAGAAGTAAGTGCTAATTATTTTTTGGACAGGCTTTTGTATCCTTCATATTTTTTTAAAGTGTATGATGATTATATAGAAAGTAAAAATTTAGATAAAAAAATATTTTTAATTATTAAAAAAAGTCCAGAATTTGAAATGTTGTTAAAACAAATCTATTCTAGACTGATCTATAAATATAATATTAAAATAAATTCTTGGATATTTAAATCTCAACATTAATTACTTCTTTAACTTCAGGAATTTTTTCTTGTAGGGCTTTTAGTAAACCTTCTTTTAAAGTGTCATCTTGATAGATACAATAACTGCAAGCACCAGTTAGTTTAACAAAAACGGTACCATTATCATATTTGATAAATTCAATGTTTCCACCTTCACTATTTAGATAAGGTTTTAAGTCATTAATTACTTCAATTATTTTTTCTTCCATCTGTAATCACCTTTTAAATTATAGCAAAGTATTTAGTATTTGACAAATAATTATGTTATAATCCTTTTATAAGGAGTGCATGTAATATGTATGAAGTAGGAAAAATTATTGAGGTTAAAGTAAGCGGGATTGAACCATATGGAATTTTTGTTTTGGCGGCAAATGATTATTCGGGATTAATTCATATTTCGGATGTTGATAATAATTTTGTTAGAGATATTCACAATTACGTAAGTGTAGGGGATGTTATTTATGCAAATATTGTGAGTATTGATGATGAAAATAAACATTTAAGTTTATCTATTAAAAATATGAATTATAATAATAATGATGGTAATACAAGAAAAATAAAAGAAAATATAAGTGGTTTTTTACCATTACATAATAAATTACCACAATGGCTTAGCGAAAAGGCTGAAGAAATAAAAAATAAAAATTAATTAACGAAAAAAGGAAGCTTTAAACTTCCTTTTATTTTTCAAATGGTGTCCTGTATGCGACTTGAACGCATGACCCTTTGATTAAAAGTCAAATGCTCTACCGACTGAGCTAACAGGACATAAAATTGGCTGCCTCGGGGGGATTCGAACCACCGAAATGTCAGAGTCAAAGTCTGATGCCTTACCGCTTGGCTACGAGGCAATCAAAGTGGTGGAGGGACATAGATTTGAACTATGGAACCCGAAGGAACAGATTTACAGTCTGCCGCGTTTGACCACTTCGCTATCCCTCCAAAAGTGGTGCCGACAGAGGGAGTCGAACCCCCAACCTACTGATTACAAGTCAGTTGCGCTGCCAGTTACGCTATGTCGGCAAAAAAATGGTGGGCGATGTAGGACTCGAACCTACGACCCCCTGCTTGTAAGGCAGGTGCTCTAACCAACTGAGCTAATCG
>CAKOOC010000015.1 GCA_934098375.1 uncultured Bacilli bacterium | reverse complement strand
GTTCGTTAGTCTAGAGGCCTATGACGTCTGCCTGTCACGCAGAAGATCACGGGTTCAAATCCCGTACGAACCGCCATTTTGGCTTCATAGCTCAGTCGGTAGAGCAGAGGACTGAAAATCCTTGTGTCGCTGGTTCAATTCCCGCTGAAGCCACCATTTAAAATATCTAGCCTTAGTAGGCTTTTTATTTTGCCTAAATTAAATAAAAAAACACTTATTAAGTGTTTTAAACAAATAAATTATCTTTATATTTTACTTTATATTCCGATAATAACAATCCTAATGTGTGGTCATCTTCATAAACATATTCATAATTATTATTATAGTTATGATTAAAAGGCTTAGCATCTGATGGGACTTCAAACTTAATGTATTTTTTGTTTTTAAATATGACGTCGATTTCAATAATATCATATTTACTTTTAATTCTTTTGATTTTTTCACTTGATGCAATTAATTTACTTAATTTAATCATAAAAAAGTTGGCATATAGCTTATTTTTTATGATGGTCGGTTCATAAGGAATTTCTTCACCTTCCTTATTTAAATTGGCAATATAAAAATCATTAAAATCTTTACCAGTAAATGAAACATTATCACCATTATTAAATATAAGTCTAATTGATTCTATATTGTCCATCTAGTCTCACCATATTAAGTATAGCATAAAGTTTTGCAAATTTTCAAAAATTAATAAATATTTAGTAATTTTTATGATTTTTTTTATTTATTTTTAATAAAATATATAAATGATTAGTTAATTAATGAAAATTTTGTTGTATTTTAATAATTTTGTGTTATAATTATTCGTGTGACCTGGAGAAAAATGCGCCCATAGCTCAATTGGATAGAGCGTTAGACTACGGATCTAAAGGTTGGGGGTTCGACTCCCTCTGGGCGTACCATTTATTTATTATTAATCGAGAAGTAGCACAGCTTGGTAGTGCACTACGCTTGGGACGTAGGGGTCGCAGGTTCGAATCCTGTCTTCTCGACCAGTTTGTTTATGAAGCCTTTATTTTAGGGCTTTTTTTATTGTACTAGTTACTTTCAAACACACTATCAAACACACTTTTCATAAATTATTTATTATCTTTATCATTTCTCTTTTTATTTAAATTAAAATTTAGTATAATTAATTATAATAAAGGGTGATAGCAAGTGGATGAAGAATTAAAAAAAATAGATGAATATTTTAGAGTACTTAACTATTTATCATGTGCACAAATATATTTAAAGGATAATCCTCTTTTAAAAAGAGAATTATATTTAAATGATGTAAAGAAAAAATTAGTGGGACACTGGGGAAGTGCGCCCGGCCAAAATTTTATTTATGTGCATTTAAATAGAGTTATCAACAAATATGATTTAAATATGATATATGTATCGGGGCCGGGTCATAGTGGACAAGCTATGATTGCCAATGCTTATTTAGAGGGAACTTATAGTGAAATGTATCCTGATATTACCGAAGATGAAGAAGGATTAAAAAGATTGTGTAAACAATTTAGTTTTCCAGGAGGAACTCCTTCTCATGTGGCACCAGAAGTTCCTGGAAGTATAAATGAGGGTGGAGAACTAGGTTATAGTTTAGCCCATGCATATGGAGCTGTATTAGATAATCCGAGTCTTATTGCAGCAACAGTAATTGGAGACGGAGAAGCCGAAACAGGACCGCTTGCTGCTTCATGGCAAATAAATAAATTAATCAATCCTATTAAAGATGGAGTAGTACTTCCAATCTTACACTTAAATGGCTATAAAATCGCAAATCCAACTATTTTAGCTAGAATTAGTGATACGGAATTAAAAAAATATTTTGAAGGACTAGGGTATCATCCATATGTAGTAAGTGGTAGTGATGAAAAAATCTTACATAAAAAGATGGCAACTACTTTAGATGAAATTATTCTAGAAATAAAAAATATTAAAAATAAAGCATTATCTAGACGTAATACAGATAGACCAATGTGGCCAATGCTTATTTTAAAAACACCAAAAGGGTGGACGGGAGTTAAAGAGTATCATCATTTAATGATAGAAAATAGTTTTAGATCTCATCAAGTACCCATTGCAGTAGATGAAAAAAATATTAATAATGTAGATATTTTAGAAAATTGGTTAAAAAGTTATAAAGTTGATGAATTATTTGATGAAAATGGCAAATTAGTAAAAAGACTTAGAGATTTGGCTCCAAAAAAGAATAAAAGAATGAGTGCTAATCCAGTTACAAATGGGGGATTACTATTAAAAGATTTAAAAATTCCTGATTATACAAAGTATGGATTAACTTTTAGTAATCATGGTGAAAAAACAGCAAGTGATATGTATGTTTTAGGTTCATTTTTAAAAGATGTTATTAAAAGCAATGATAATTTTAGAATATTTGGACCTGATGAAGCACTTTCTAATCGTTTTAACGAGGTATTTAAAGTAACGAATAGGCAGTGGAATGCAAGCAGATTTGATTATGATGAATATTTAGCGGCAGATGGTAAAGTAATTGATGGAATATTATCTGAGCATGTTTGTGAAGGATTACTAGAAGGCTATATATTAACAGGAAGACATGGGATTATGCATAGTTATGAAGCCTTTATACGAATAATTGATTCAATGGTAAGTCAGCATGCTAAGTGGCTTAAAATGTGTAAGGAAATTCCCTGGAGAAAAGATATAGCATCATTAAATATTATTTTAACCAGTCATTGCTGGCAACAAGATCATAATGGATTTACTCACCAAGATCCAGGATTTTTAAATCATTTAGTTACAAAAAAAGCCGATACGGTAAGAATTTATTTGCCGTGTGATGCTAATACTTTATTATCGTGTGCTGATCATATTCTTAAAACGAAAAATTATATTAATGTTATAGTTGCATCTAAACATGAAAGACCTCAGTGGCTTAGTATTGAAGAAGCCAAAGAACACTGTGCTAAGGGTGTAGACATATTTAAATGGGCTAGTGATAGTAATCCTGATGTTGTCCTTGCATGTGCAGGCGATACACCAACTTTAGAAGTTATGGCTGCTAAGCAAATTTTAAAAGAAGAATTACCAGAATTAAAGGTAAGAGTTGTAAATGTTGTTGATTTAATGAAACTGGTTTCCAATGAAGATCATCCACATGGATTAACCAATGAAGAATACAACCGCATATTTACAAAAGATAAACCTATTATATTTGCTTTCCATGGATATCCTAGTTTGATTCATCAATTAACTTATAAGAGATATAATCAAAATTTACATGTTCATGGCTATATTGAAGAAGGAACAATAACAACCCCTTTTGATATGAGGGTAGTAAATAAATTAGATAGATATCATTTAATATTAGATGTTTTAAAATATGCAAAATTAAAAAGTGATAAAAGAAAAGCTTTAATTAAAAAATGCGAAGATATTTTAACTTATCATTATTATTATATTAGAGAAAATGGAGTAGATATTCCAGAAGTTACTAATTTTAAATGGAAAGATAAAAAATAAGATTTTATGGTGAAGGATGACAAATTTAACTGATAAAGATATTGCTTATTTACAAGAAAGATTAGAATCTAATGCTAGAAATTATTTAAATGTGATTGCAAATGAGTATGGTCAATTTTTTAGCGATTTAAATAGCGAAATGCTAGCAAAATTAAGAGTTTCTCCCAAAATAATTGAAGTAGATGAAAATTTTAATCGTTATTTTGAAAATCAAAAAGAAGCGATTAAAAGCGATTCTTCTTTAAGTGAGCCAGAAAAGGAAAAAGAACTATCAGAAATTAAGCCTTGTTTAGCTCATGGTGGCCGGGTATATGATGATAATCTGATACATGTATATCCTTCTTTTCTAATGCAAAGAGAATCTAAGTCTTTAGAACAAATATACCAAGAATTTAATTCAGTATTAGTGCATGAATTACTTCATTTCTTTATAAGACCAAAGTATAGTCAAGATTCTAAAGTAAGTAGTTTAGTAACAGAAGGACTTGTTGATATGTGTGCCAGAGATATTCATCAAAAATTAGGAATCAATGCTGGCTATTTATCAAACTATGCAGAAAATGTAATGATTGTTAGAAAAGGGTTAGGAAATATTCAAGATGAACGGGAAGCTTACAATGTGATTTTTAATTCATCAGTAAATGATTTCTTAAGACTGACTTCTACTTCAGAATTTAATAGTTATAATGAATTTTCTAAACTTTATTTTTATCAAGTAACTAAAGACAAAGCCGAAAAAGAACAATTTAAATCTGATTATAGACAAAAAATGGAAAAATTAGCATCTTTGTTTCCTGATTATTCGGCCAGTCAAGAAAGTATTACAAGAGCAATTTTAAATGAATCAGCAAATTATAAAACGGAAAATGAGGCCCTCTTAGAAATAAATAAAATGGCTTTAAAAATTAGAATGAAACTTGATGGACTTTCTAAAGAACAAATCGAAGACGTGATAAGTAGAGGAATTGAATCACCTTTAGATTCATCTTACGATAAATATAAAGAACAATTTATAAAAAATCCGAATACTAATTTACAAGTTAATAATAGTGATAATCAAATTTCTATGGGATTTATTAATACTACTGTTTTAATAATAATAGTTATTTTAATGATTTTATTAACGTCTTTTTTTGTTTATTGTATATTCTTTTCTTAACAAATTTGCAAAATTTGTAAAATTGTTGTAATATATCCAGAAAAAAGAGGGGGTTTAATGGATACAACAGTTAGATATGCTTATTTTTATAATACAGATTATGGTGTTTTCTTTATAAGAAAATTAGATGGTGGTAAGTTAAAAGGAAATATTCCAGAAGGATTATATAATGCTTGTTTATTGGATTATACAATTGAAAATAATGAATTTATTTCTTTAAGTAATTTTAAAAAAGCAATTAGTTTTAATGATGATGATACAGTAGCAATGATTGACTTTAAATTAAGGACACTAAGTGCTAAACAAAAAGAAGATATGTTTAGAGCATATAAAAAGTATAATGATATGGATGATCCATCAATACCTAAAAAAACAATTTTAAATGTATTAAAAAAATTCAAAAAATAAAAAATCTCTACAAAATAACGGAGATTTTTTTGATTAAATTCTATTTTTAATTTCTAAATAATCAATAGTTTTGCCTTCATAAATAACATTTGTATTTTCTATATTGAGAAAATCTTCAGGTTTAATTAAGGAATAATCTTTATCAAAAGTTAAAATATTATTGTCTATTAAAATTTTACTGCAAAACTGACTACATAAAAGATGCTTTTCTCGGTGATGAATTTTCTTTCTTTGAATGTAATATAATCCGATTATATTATATTTATATTTTTTCTTATTAATTAAATAATCGTTTTCTAAATTGTTTTTTAATTTTTGAAATTTATTATTACTAATTTTTAATTCATATATTTTAAAATAAGAGTTTTTAAAGTGTTTATATCTTTTATCGTATTTTTCATTAATGAAACCACCGGGAAGAGGAATATATGTAAATTTACGGCCAAATGAATAGGCTTCTTTTAGTTCTTTATCTAACGCGATAGTAACATGGACGTATTTTTGATGAGTAAAAAGCATTAAAACTTTTGATACTAAAGAACCAGAATTAGATACAATAATATATATTTTTTTCAATTTTTAAGTAAATAGCTTTCTTTTGTCCATCTTAGATTATCACCTATTATGATTATATCATATTTTTCTTTATAAACGAAACTTAATATATCATAAGTATTTAAGGATATGGTATACTAAATGTATGAGATGGTGATATTATGGAAAATAGGGAATTTATACCAGTTGTATTAGGAATAGATGTAGGTGCTTATAGTATTGCTAGAACTTTTTATGAACACTATCAAGTTAAAACTATAATTGTCGGGAAGTGTACATATTGGATGACAAGTTATAGTAAAATAACGGAAACTTATATTGTAAATGATATGAAAGAAGATATTTTAATTAAATTCTTAGTGGAGTTAGCTGGCAAATATAAAGACAAAAAGTTATTACTATTTGGATGCTCTGAAGATTATGTCGATATGATTATCAGAAATAAAAAGAAACTTAGTAAATATTTTGTGGTACCGATGGTTGATGAAGATGTTTTAAATAAAGTCGTTCGTAAAGAAGGTTTTTATGAAATATGTGAAAAAGTTAAAATAAATTATCCAAAAACATTAGTTGTGAATAAAGATAATTATAAAGATGTTAATATTCCTTTTAAATATCCAATTGTGGGTAAAGTATCTAATAAAGCAAAATATCAAAGAATTAATTTTGAAGGAAAAATGAAAGTATTTATTATTAATTCTTATGATGAATTACAAGCTATTTTAGATAGATGTTATAAAGCTGGTTATGATGATGATTTTATAATTCAAGAATATATTAAAGGACCAGATGCTAATATGAGGGTTTTAACTTGTTTTTGCGATGAAAACTCAGAAGTGCTATTTTCTTCAGTAGGGCGCGTGTTACTTGAAGAAAAAGGCCCTGATGTTACAGGAAATTATAGTGCGATTGTTAATACCCAAGATGAAAAAATTGTAAAAGCCGCAAAAAAGTTTTTAAAAGAAGCAAAGTATGTAGGTTATGCTAATTTCGATATAAAGTATGATGATGATACAAAAGAATTTTACTTTTTTGAAGTTAATGTTAGATTAGGTAGAAGTAATTTTTATATGGGAGCAGGAAATACTAATTATTTAGCTCCAGTAGTTGACACTTTTATTTATCATAAACCTTTAAAAGAATATAAACAAGAAGGAGTAGAACTTTACCGAATAATTCCTTTTTGTACAATAAAAAAGTATGTTAATAATAAAGAAATTATTAAAGAAGTAAAAAATCTTAAAAGAAATAATCCTTTGGATTATAGTAAAGATTTTTCATTTAAAAGAAAAGCTTATATTTATATGGCTCTTATAAATCATATAAGAAAATTTAAAAAATATTATAGATAATAAGAATGATAGTGAAACTAAAATTAATAGGCAAGAATAGTTTTAGGGTGCATTATTAGTTCTTACTAAAAAGCAATATTATTTGCTAATAAAAGTTAAAATAAAGGGGTAAGTGTTAGTTATGAAAAAGTATATATGGTTAGTAGTTTTAATGATTATTTTTGCTTTTGCAATAGGGGTAAGAATAATAAATAAAGATAATCCGAAAGTGCTTTTAGATGTATCAATTAAGAATAAAGATGAAAATAAAAATGATACAAAAAACGTTATTAAAAGTGTAAGGATAAGTGCCGCTGGTGACTGCACACTGGGATGGGATCCTAGATATGGATACGCTACTAGATTTGATAAATATTTAGATGATAATAATGGTGATTTTGGATATTATTTTAAAAAAGTAAAAGATGTTTTTGAAAAAGATGATTTGACTATTGTTAATTTAGAAGGTCAGTTTACGACATCAAATGATAAGGTTTTAAAAAAATATAATTTTAAAGCACCTACTAGTTATGTAAATATATTAAAAGAAGGAAGCGTTGAAGCTGTTAGTTTTGCCAATAATCATGCCAGGGACTTTGGAGAAAAAGGATACAATGAAACAATTGAAACTTTAAAAAAGGCTGGAGTACTTTACTATGGGGATAGTAATTATTTAATAAAAGAAATAAATGGTATAAAAATAGGATTTTTTGCTTTTTTAGATATTTATGGTCAAAAATATAGTTTAGTAAAGGACGCAATTGATTATTTAAAAGAAAATAATTGTGATTTAATAATAGCTTCTATGCACTGGGGGATTGAAGGGGATTATAAACAAGCCTCTTTTCAAGAAAAAATGGGAAGATACATGATTGATAATGGAGTAGATTTAGTACTTGGTTCTCATCCTCATAGAATACAAGGTATCGAAAAATATAAAGGAAAATATATTGTTTATTCAATGGCTAATTTTAGTTTTGGGGGAAATCAAAACCCTCCAGATAAGGATACTTTTATATTTCAGCAGACTTTTAATTTTATTGATGGAGAGCTGGCGCTAGATGATAGTATTAAGATAATTCCCGCTTCAGTATCTGGGGTAAAAAATGTTAATAATTATCAGCCAGTTATTTTAGAAGGAGAAGAAAAAGAAAGAGTATTTAATAAGATAATGAAGTATTCAAGTGGTTTTGATTATGAACTAAATTAGGTAGTAAGGAATGAATTATGTTAAAAAAATATGGAAATTATATATTTGATTTTTGCAGTTTATATATTTTTAGTTGTTAGAATTAAATTATATGAAACAGATTTACTCTTATCAGTAAAAATAGGTGCTGGTTTATTAGTTTTTTATGTGTTTATATTTTTAATAACAAAATTATCTTATCTTAAAAAGTATGGCTATATTAATAATAAAAGAATTGATAAAAATAATACCCCAATTTGTAGAGGTATTCCTTTTAGTAATATTTTTTACGCGAATGCTTTAATAAGTTTAAATCAAGATATTATAAAATATAAACCAATTAATATAATTGGAGCGATATTATTAAAGTGGATTAAAGAAGAAAAAATTTATTATGATGCTAAAGAGTCTTTGATTGATTTAAGAAAAAATCCTCAGTTTGATAATCATTTAGAAAATGGTTTATTTAATAGACTTTATTCGGCATCTAATGATGGAATATTATCGTCAAAAGAAATAAAAGTGTGGGCAATAAAAAATCATGATTGATGTATAGAATTAATTAGATGTGTTAATAGTACGGAAATAGCTAAACTTCAAGAAGAAGGACACATATATAACCGTAAGTCTAGAGAAGAGTGCAAAAGACCGATAGTGATGGATGATAAAATTTATGATGATGTAAAAAAACTTTATGGATTGAAATTATTTTTAGAAAATTTTTCCTTGATGGGTACTAAAGAAGCGTTTGATGTTCATCTTTGGGAAGATTATTTAATGTACGCTTACCTATTTGGGATAGCAGATAAAGTTTTAAAGCAGTTTAAAAAATTGTATCCAGATTATTTATATGACATAGATTTGTCTTAGTTTTGTTTAAATTAATTGTCAAGATTATGACAATTTTTTTTATAATTTAAGAAAAATAAAATGTTTATAGTATACTAGAGATAGTAAAGGAGTCTTTAAACATGAATGTTATTGATGAATTAAAAAAGAAATTAGAAATCTTAGAAAAAATTATGAATGATAAGCAAAAATTAGAAAAAAAGGCTGGTGATAAATAATGGCAAAAACATTAGAAGAGAGTGTAAACGTTTTACATAATTTGTTTTTAAGTAAACCGGATTTAACTACGGGAGATGCTAATACATTAAAAAAGTTATTTCAAGTTTTAGAAAATAACGCTAAAATCGAAATATTTAACACTTTGGTAAGTGTTACAGATAAAAGTGCGATTGTTAATTTTTTAGATGAGATGTTATATAAGTATCAAGATATTTTGACAGAATTAAAAGCAAAAGAACCTACAGAAGAAGTGACTTCAGACATTCAAAAGTATGAAGAGTTAGTTAATTATGTTAGAAGTATGAAAAATGCATATGTTAATAAAGATTGGAAGGAACTAACATATTCATTCTTTGGAAACGATACAAAAAGTGAGAATGCCTTAAAAATGGATTGTTTAGGCTCTTTAGCTACTGGTTATTATGCTTTTAATTCATTATATGGTGAGTTTATTTTAGAAGGTGGAAGTCAGAGAAAAATGGATCCATACACTCCTAGTGTTACAGAAGTAACAAATGATGCTAAAATAAATTCTAATTATTTAGATAGTGTTTTTGAAATATTATTAGATGCAGAAAAAATGGAAATTTTTAGAGAGTATTTTAGACTAAAAAATGCGGGAAGACTTGTAACAGTAGTTGATCGTGATAAGATTCGTATAGAAGCTTATGATGAAATAGCTAATAATTTTATGAGTGTAAAAAGAATTTCGGAAATAATCGGAAAGTATCATTCATTACAAAATAGTGTAAAAGATAAACAAATGGATGCTGATACAAAATACTTTGATGTTCAAGGTGAAGATTATTCTTCTAAAGGTGCATTATGGAAATTAGTCCATAAAGATAAAGTAAATAAAGCAGCTGAGTATAAAGAACTTGTAGCACAAATAAGTGCTTCAAATGAAGAGATTAATTCTTTAGAAGCAGAACTTGATTCATTATCAGAAAATTTAAGTATTGATACAAAAAATCTGATTAGGTCTGCACTTAATCCAGTTATTAAAGGCGGAGATGGTGAAGAAAAGAACTTTTATGAGGATTTAAGAAGTATTATTGTAAATGATGATGAAGAAAAAGCAAAACAGAAATTAGAACAAAGAAAAAATTCTTTAAGTGAAGTTACAGCAAAAAATGAAGAATTACTTGCAAATAGGCAAGATAGACTTAATGCTTTAATGAGTGATATGCCTGATGAATTAAAAGACCAACTTAGTAAAGATGAACGGGGTATTGAAAGTATAGTACTTTTAGATCAAAGAAATACTAGATATAATAGATCGCCAATAGTATGTGCTTATGTATTGAAAGTGTTAAGTGACGCTAGAGGAATCAGCCCAGAAGATATGTTAAACTCTTTAGGTAAAATAAAATTAAGTGATTTAGAAACTGAATATCAAGATTATATTGATACGTACTTAAGTGATACACTTGGTCAAGTAAAACAGGATGTTACAGTTCAAGAAAAAAGTCTTTAATATACATTAAAAAAATCACATTGATGTGATTTTTTTAATGTAAATCTTTATAAGATATTTTACCTACTAAAGTCATAGGTAAACCTTCAACATATTCAATTTCACTTGGGATAGCATAATTCGCTAAGTTTTGTTTTAAATATTTGTTGATAACTCTTTTAACTTCTAAACTTGGTTTGATATCTTCTTTTAAAACTATAAATGCTTTAGCAACTTCTCCTTTGTAAGGGTGTGGGATGCCAATAACGGCACACTGAAATACATATTCATGTTTACTTAGCAATTCTTCAATATAACTTGGGTAAACATTATAGCCGCTTGTAATAATCATTCTTTTTAATCTAGAACGATAATAAATAAAACCTTTTTTATCAATGGAGCCTATATCACCGGTATGTAACCATTTAATACCATTTTCGTCAGTAGTAAACACGTTTTCAGTTTCTTCTTTTTCATCAAGGTAACTTAACATAACATTGGGACCACTAATTAAAATTTCACCATCTTCATTAGGTCCTAATTCATGACCATCGTTAATGTCGATAATTTTATATACACAGTTAGGAAATGGAATACCAATTATATCTTTTTTATTTTCCATGCCTTCTGGTGATAAGCAGCAAGCACCTGAGCATTCAGTTAAACCATAGCCAACTCTTAAATCGGTTTTTGAACCATGTTCTTTAAAATATTTATTAATTCTTTTTTTATTTTCTAAAGTAATTGAATCACCACCACATACAGCAAGTGTTAGATTACTTAGGTCATGAGGTTTTAAATTAATCTTAGAAATAGCATCAAATAAAGATGGAACGCCAGCAATAACATTAGGACGATATTTCTTTAATAGTTTTTTCATTTTTTTCATATCGAACTTAGGAATTAAAATAATTTTCATTCCAGAATACAATGGAGTATGAGTAGAAATACCAATTCCAAAAGCATGGAAATTAGGAAGAATAGTTAAAAAGGAATTGCCTGGCTTCATTGTGTCAGACATATATCTACTTTGAATAGCACCAGCATTAAAGTTTAAGTTAGATAAACATATGCCTTTTGGTTTTCCTGTTGTACCGCCACTATATAATATTACAGCCATATCTTGGGCTTTTCTTTTAACATAAAACTCTTCTTTATAATAAGCACCAGCTTTTATAAATTCACGCCATGATAAAACTATTTCTTTATTTTGTTTCATATTTTTAGAATTTTTACGTCCTTTAAATAAATAATAAGCACTATCTACAATAAAGCCCATTGATTTAGTGGCTGATGAAACAATAACATGTTTTACATTTGTGCCTTTAATAGCATTCATTACTTTAGGATAGCATAAGTCGATTGTTAAAATAACCTTGCTTTTAGCTTTATTTAAATAAAAGTTAATTTCATTTTCACTAGAAAGAGGGTGAATCATGTTGGCAACAGCACCAACCATATTAATGGCATAAAACATAACTACTGCTTCAGGAGTGTTAGGCATACATATTGTTACACGATCATTTTCTTTAACACCAATTCTTTTAAGTGAACGAGCGCATTTCTTAATGCGATTAATAAATTCAACATAAGTAATTTCGGTATTATAATATTCGATAGCGATATTATTAGGATACATAGATGCAGAAAGTAATACAGCATCAATTAATGAACCATCATCATATTTTATTTCTTTAGGCATATTTGTGTAATAATTTAACCATTTGTTTTTAGGAGTTATACCAAAAAATCTTTTTATTTTATTAATTCTTTTTTGTATCAATTCTAGCATTAGCAAATTCCTCCAATTCTTTAGGATTATTAATTGTGTATTCAAATAATTTTAAAGCTTTAGCAAAATAAAAACCATCGGCAATTCTTTCATCTAAATTAACGCCAAAATCACACATTTTTCTTATTTCAACTTTTCCATCAATAACAACTGGTTCATCTTTAATTTCACCAATAGTCATTAAGATGGAATTGGTTCCTAAATCAGTTAAGTGATGATAGATGGCATCGCATTTAATGCTACCTAAATTAGATAGTAAAACGGTTGAATGATAAATAGAATTACTAGTAAGACTTGATGGAATTAAATCATGATTATCAGCAAATTTAACTACTTTAATCATAAACCATCTAATAAATTTGGGAAGTCTACCAATATTGTTAATAAAATCATCGGCTGCATTAGTTTTCTTTTCTTTACGAACTCCTTTAACTTGATTAGATATTTTATCACTTAAAGTAAAAATATTGTCATTATCTTTAACCTTAACAACATTAAAAGTTTCTTCTGATTCATCAGTGAACGCTTTTTTGGCTACATATGATAAAGTGATATCCTTACGGTCGTAGAATGTTTTGTTAATTACAAAGCGATTTAATAGAGGTCTATTATAAACAACTTTTCCGATAGCACAGGCAAAGGCATGAAAGTAAGTTAAGTTTTGATATTTTTCGTCCTTTTTTAATTCGGTGATGTAATTTACTAAGTTAGTAACATCTATTTTAGTATTAATATATACATCAGCATCTGCTCTTTTGGGCATGATAAAGGGTATAAGAGAGTGCATACCATCTATTTTTTTTACCTTTATTCCATCTTTTCTATTCATTTTATCATTCTCCTAAATCTTATTAATTATAGCATAGTTTTATGTATATTAAAAATTCTTACAAACATCAATCCAAGAAGTAAAGTGAGATAACTCTTCTAATTCTTTGATTGATAACTTAATGGTACTATGATTTTCACCACAGGCGGGATAAACATATTCGTAATCTTTGAGAGAAACATCTAAATAAACTTTAATGTTAGGATTAAGGGCGAATGGACAGACACCACCAACTTCCTGATTAATAAATTCTTTTACTTCTTCTCTGGTTAACATTTTAGCTTTAGCATTAAATGTATACTTATATTTACTGTTATCTATTTTAGAAGTTCCTTTAGTAACAATCATAATAATGTCATCATTTACTTTGAAAGTTAATGATTTAGCTATCATACCTGGTTCAATGCTAAGCGCGTGGGCGGCTTCTTCAACGGTAGCAGATGATTCTTCTACTAAAATAATGTCTTTATCTTTATTATATTTTTTTAAATATTCTTTTACTTCAATTAATCCCATATAATTTACCTTCTTTTTAACATAAATTATTATACATTATTTTTATTTATATTTATATATTTTTGTTAAAAAATGAAGTTTAACCTTTTATTTTGAAAAAATGTGTACTTTATTTTATGGAGTATGGTATAATACTTACGTCGATTAAGGAGGGATATCATGAAAGTTTATAAAAAAGAATTACCAAAAAATGTAAAAAAAATGTTTAAACTAGAAAAAGGTATCAAAGTAAAAGTATTAAATAGTTTATACTATGATAAAAAAAAGAAAGTTAATAAGTAGTTGTTTAGGGAGATGACTACTTTCTTTTTATTTACTGAAGTCTTTTTTTGAAATTAATTTGGTTATTATTAAAATTTGATGTTAATATAAATAAGTAGACGAGAGCAATCTTGTTTATTTTAATAATTAGAGGCGGATAAATTTATGAATGAAAAACAAATTGGGCCTTTTTTGAAAAGCTTAAGAGAAGAAAGATACTTAACTCAAGACCAATTATCAGAAATTTTATTAGTTGATAGAACAACTATTAGTAAGTGGGAAAGTAATAAGTCTATTCCACTAAATGATACTTTAACTTTGTTAAGTGAATTTTATAATGTTAGTGTAAATGAAATACTAGCTGGTGAAAGATTTACTAAAGAAGAATTAAATTTTAAGAATGATAGGGTAACACTTTCACTTTTGGCTAAAAAGAATAAACTTAGATTTGTTTTGTATATTACGATTGCACTTTTAATTATCACACTTTCAGTTTTCTTTATTTATTATTTTATTGCAACTTATAAATCAATTCATATTTACTCTATTCGTGGTGGAGGTGAATGTGATACTTGTTTGAGTACAAAGAATGGTTTAGTTATTATTTCTAAAAATGATATTTATATTAGAATTGGAAGTTTTTATAATAGAAGAAATGAAAAGGTGGAAATTCGTAAAGTTGATTTTTATGTTATCAATAATGGCAAAGAGAAAGTTATTTATAGTGGAGATCCTTCAGCAGTAATTGTTGATGTTCAAGATGGCAAACAATATTTAAATGTTAGTAAACTAAAACGTGGTAAACATTCTTATTATTTAAGAGTTTATATTGATGATGACACAACGGAAACTATAAAATTAACAATTAATAATGATTTTACTAATGATGATTTAATTTATACTTATGATAATAGTACAAATAAATTTGATTATCCAAAGACAATTATTAGTAAGCTTAAAAATAACAAGAATTTTGAATATGATGATGTAAATAATTCTTATTATTATAGTGAAACGGGTATAAAAATAAAATGTTATGCTAATTTGAATGGTTGTGATTTTCTAATTGAAAATAATGGTGTTGAAATTAGATATTATTATGATTACTTTGATAATATACTTGAATATAGAAAAAAGAAAAATGTTAGACTTCTTGATGATTACCGAATAGATATAAGTAATATGTCGAAAGAAGATAAAAGAATATTTAATAATTTTAAAAATAATTATTTTGACAAATATATTTATAAATAGAAGAAAATAAGCTTATGTGAAATACATTCACTAAACTTATTTTTATTTTATAGTATATTTTAAGTCAGAAAGGAGTGAATGAATTTTGAAAAAGGCAGTAATGTTAAATTTGATATTACTATTAGGAGGTGTAATATTATCGATTAGCGTAAAAGCTGATGAGAATATATATTATACTAATAGTAATGGAGTTAGCATGACTGAGACCCAATACAATTATTTAAAAGAAATGTTTTTTGAGGACTATCCTAATTATGTAACGGAAGCTGAATATAATGAACTTTTAACAAAAAATATGTTTACTAAAGAAATTGAAAAAACGACAACAATTGATTATGGAAACCAAGTGAGTCCACAAAGCAGTTATCATGAAACGAATGCAAAAGTTTTAACTTTATCAAAATCTTGTAGTTCAACGGAATGCTTAATGGTTTTTACCAATGCATGGAAGGGTGATCCAAGTGTTAAAAGTTATGATTTAATCGGTGCATTACTTTATGGCGATTTAACTTTAAATAGTGGATTAACTTCTAAACTTTATTATTCTGGTGGCACATTATATGGTGATGGTACAAAATATAGTAATAAAGGCTGGGGTGTATCATTTAAATTACCAACTAGTACATCTTTAATGACAATTACACAACATTTTTATGTATACGGCGACGGAACAGTATTTTCAAGTTATCAACATGCAGTAAAAAATATTTCTTTAGCAACTAGTCAAAAATTTACATGTAACTATGGCGGCTGGGGCGGTGTATTTGATTTTTATGGTACGGCAGTCGGCAAATTTGATCATACAGCTGGTGTAGATATGGGAATCACAGTATAACTTTAAGAGTCATAAATTTAACGCATTCAAAATTCAGATTGGACTTATATGTTTAAGATAATTAATAACTGTGGAACAATTGATGAAAATGATGATAAAATATATGATTTTACATCATTTATTCAAGAAATTTATATGGATACATCAAAAGATAAAAGATACTATTGCATAGAAGTTGATGGTATTTAGATTAGTATAATATAGTAGAAATCAAAGAAAAAATTACCACGTGAATTGGTTTCACTATATTATTATTAATAAATTTTGTACTATGTAAGTACGAAAGGAGTGATAGTAAACAGTATAATGTGAAATGCAGTAATTAAAGGTCATTCTTTACAATCCAACGACAAATAAGAAGTGATTGTTTAATTACTAGCATGGGAAATTTGGTTGATACGCAGTTAATTATGATTGCGGGGTAGCATAAACTGGTATACCTTCTGGTCGCTGGCGCGAGATTAATTAACTTATATTGTTTTTATAAAAAGTTTTAAAGTTAACAAGGAAGTTGTAAAAAAATTACTTTTACGATTGGTCTATGGGCGAGAATCAAATTGTTCTTGCCTTTTCTTATGAAAAAATTTAATAATTTATTGAAAAAGCTCAATATTAGATTATAATTAAAACTGGTGGTCAAATGGCAGAGTTATTAAAAAATAAAAATTTAGATATAAACAGAGAACTTTTTTCTGGTTATTTTAGTATTAATAATTTAAATAATTATGAAAAGTTATATATTATTAGTGATAGTGACTTTGAAAAAATTAAAAAGAGCTTAAATAATATTCCTTATGTTATTACAAATAAAACTATTTATTCACTTTTAAAGGAAATTAATAATAATAGTATTATATATATAAAGAGTAAGTGTGATGTTTTAAGTGATAATTCTCTTAAAGATTATATAAAAAGTTATAAAGGTATTATTATAGTTAATAAAGAATGTTTAGATTATATAAGTGAACTTAATTTAATAAGTGATGTTCCTTCTTTTAATGAAGATGAATATGTTGTTATAGATAAATTTGGTAATATAGAAATAAAAAATACCACTTCCTTATAGGAAATGGTATACTTCTGTAAGAAGATAAATCCTTCTTACATTATTATTATAGTTAATTAAGAGATAAATATACCTATTTTTAAAAGTTTTAAACATTTTTTCCACATTTTTTCATAATTTATTATTGACAAGATGATAATTTATGATACAATACTAGTGTTTGAAAAAGGAAAGCGATGTATCCACATCCACCTGATTGGTCTTAAGTGAACTGATAGGTAAGAAAGCCATAAGTGAATTGGATTTTTTTAAAGTGGATACGATTGTATTCACTTTTTTGATATATGGAGGTGCATTTAAATAGCAAATGTCAAAAAAGACGACTTACCAATTAATGATCAAATTAAGGTAAGCGAATTAATGGTAATTGGCCCAAATGGTGAACAAATGGGAACAAAAAAATTAGCTGATGCTTTAACACTAGCAAACTATGCGGGACTAGATTTAGTTCTAATGAGTGGTAACAGTGATAGAGCAGTTGGTAAAATAATGGATTATAATAAATTCCGTTATGAAAAAAAGAAAAAACAAAAAGAAGCATTAAAAAATCAACGTGCTAACAATAAGGATATGAAAGAATATCAATTATCAGTTACCATTGATATTGGCGACTTTAATACTCGTAAGAAAAATGCAGAGAGTTATTTACAAAAAGGTCATAAGATTAAAGCATCTTTAAGATTTAAAGGTAGACAAATGGCTCATACTGAATTAGGAAGAGAAGTATTAGAAAGATTTGCCGCTGAACTATCGGAAAGTGGAGATATTGAACAAAAACCTAAACTTGAAGGTAGAACAATGACTATGATATTAACACCAAAAAAATAAATTAAGAGGGAGAGATTTATATGCCAAAACAAAAAACACATAAGGCATCAAGTAAAGTACTAAAGAAAAAGAAAAATGGAACATTAACTTATAAAACATCAGGTGGAAACCATAAAACTGCAAAAGATTCAAGCAAACAAATTAGACAAAGAAGAAGAAAAGGATTATTAGCGAAAGGAGAAGCTAGCAGATTAAAATCTGTTATCTAGGTGGTATAAATGACAAGAGTTAAAGGTGGAGTAGTTTCTAAAAATAGAAGAAGAAAAGTTTTAAAAGCTGCTAAAGGATATTTTGGAAGCAAACATAGACTATATAAAACTGCTCAAGAACAAACTTTCCATAGTGGAGCATATGCATACAGAGATCGTAAACAAAATAAACGTAATTTTAGAAAATTATGGATTACAAGAATCAATGCTGCATGTCGTGAAAATGAAATTTCTTATTCTAAGTTTATTAATGGATTAGCAAAAGCTAATATTGAAATCAATCGTAAAATGCTTTCAGAAATTGCCATTGATAATCCTACATATTTTGCAGAATTAGTAAAAATTTCAAAAGATGCATTAGATGGCAAAGTTATTAAAGCTGCTAAAGCTGAAGTAAAAAAAGAAGAAAAAGTAGAAGTTAAAGAAGAAGCTACAACAGAAAAAAAAGCAAAAGCTCCAAAAGCTACTGCTAAAACAACAGAAAAGAAAACAACTACTACTAAAAAGACTACAACTAAAAAAGCTGATAAGTAATTTTATCAGTTTTTCTTTTGCATTATTTTAGCATATGTATCATCAACACTAACTATTTGTTGCTTATTTTTATAAGCAGGAATTAAGTGTAAATGATAATGTTTAATTTGCTGAGCAATTCCATAATTAACAACCATTACTAAACCATCAGGATTTAAAGCATCATACTGCATTTTTTTGATTTTTTTTGCAACTTCGTGAATATGAGATAATGTTTCTGTATCCATTTCTTCAAAATCAATAATATGTTTTTTTGGTAAAATCAAAATATGACCATTAGCATTAGGGTTAACATCCATGATAACTTTACATATTTGATCTTCGTATATTGCTTTAGAAGGAATTTTTCCTGCAATTATATTACAAAATAAACAATCCATTATTATCACCAATTTAAATATATCATAATAAGAAAGAAAAAAATACTAAATATTTGATTTAACTAGAATTTTGTAGTAATATAGTTTTTACTTTATTAAGGGGGCAAAATAGTGGATAGAGAAATAATAAATATTATTAGAAATTTATCACAACAAAAAGGCATTGATAAGATTTCGGATGACGAAATATTAGAAATGATTGAAAGTACGGAAAAAGATCTTGGTTATGAACTTAGCGGTTACGCTGTTAAAGACAAGCCATATAAAAGATTTTTTGAGAAATCAAACTATCCGAGAGCTAGAATTAGTAAATTAGTACTTGATAAATGTGAAGAATTAAATGATAAAATTGTTTTTGAATGTTTGGATAAAAAGATTAGTTATGCTGAACTTAAAGATAAAATAATTATGTGTGCTGATGCATTATCTAAAAAAGGTGTTAGAAAAAATGACATTATTGTTTTACAAGTGCCATCCTTAATTGAAACAATAATATTTTATTTTGCTGTAAATTTAATTGGAGGAATTACTAGATTTGCTGATCCAATAAGTAGTCCTTCTTATGTAAAAGATATGATTATAGAAACCAATGCTAAATTGTTTGTTACCTCATCACTTGGTATTTGTAGTATTCCTAAAATTGTAAATAACACTTCAGTTTTACAAACCGTAATTATACCTGTTAGAGTAGATAATTGTGAAAGGTTTATTCAAAAAATCATGTTTAAAAGTTTTGGTGTTGTTTCAAAATTACTAACTGCCGTTAGTTCAAATTATGTTGATTTTAATGATTTAATTTTAATGGGAAATAAAAATGCGCCGGTATCTAAATTTTTAGATGATTTTACTCAAAATGAAGTGGCATCAATTTTTTCAACAAGTGGTTCTACAGGTAAACCTAAAGGTGTATCTATAACAAATGAAAATATGATTTCTTCTGTTTATAAACAATTAAATGCTCATTATGATATAGATTTAGATGATACATTATTTAATCCGATGCCATCAAATAGTTCTTACTTTTGGGATGATATAGTACTTTCTATTTTATATGGTATAAAAACAAAATTAAGTCCATTTTTTAATGCTGAAAAGAGCGCAGAACAGATTATTAGGTCTAAATGCTCAATTATTTTAGGAGGGCCAATAATTATTGAATCTTTAAAAGAATATGTTAAAACCCATGATGTTTCGTTAAAACAAATAAAATATTTTATTTCTGGTGGTGCATTACTTCCATTAGATTTAGAGCTTGATGGAAATAAACTTTTTAGGGAACATGAGTCTTTAGCTATTGTGGCCAATGCTCATGGTATGTCAGAATTATGTGGACCTTCAATGGTACCTAATGGTGTTTCAAAAGTAGATGGAACATATATTGAAGGAGCAGCAGGCGTGCCTCTTCCTGGTAATACGGTAGGAATTTTTAAATATGATTCTCAAAATGAAGTTAGATGTATTGATGATAAAGATTATAATGAAGGTCTTATGTATTTTGATATTGGTGAAATATGTTTTAAAGCTGAAGATGATAATGTTTTTAAAGAATACTATAAAGATCAACAGGCTACCAGGGAAGCAAAGATAATGCATACTGATGGAACAATATGGTATCATACTGGTGATTTAGGTTTTATTACTCCAGCTGGTCATTTATTTTGCGTAGGAAGAAAAAATGGACTAATAGTTAGAGATGGTCACAAAATATGGGCTGCAAAAATTGAAAATGTAATAAAAAATATAAAAGGTATAAAAGATTGTGCAATTATATGTGTTCCTGATAATAAAGATAGAGAGGCTCCGGCATGTTTTATTGTTTATGATGATGAAATAAATGAAGAACAAAAAAACAAGTTAATAATTACAATTTCTTCTACTATAAAAACTAAATTAGATGAGATGCATTTACCGGTTTTTTTTAAAGAGCTTGAAATTATCCCAAGAAATGTAATGTTAAAAGTTAAATTAAAAGAGTTAATGGATATTTATGAAGAAACGATGATTGAATCACAAGAAAAATCAATTAGTCCTAGCAAACCTAAAGTATTAAAAAAAGAAAATAATAATTAAGAAAATGAATATTTACATATGTTAAAAGTTTGATTATAATTATAGTATCATAGGAGGCTGTAATATGATTAATATGGCATTTACTATAAGTAGTTTAATTTTTAATGCTATTTTATTCGTTTTCTTTTTTTCTAAGCCAAAACTTTCTTCTAAGGAAAATGAAATATTTTCTAAGATATTAATTTGCTCATTAATAGGCATATTTATAGAAGTTTTTAGTTTTATATTAGTGCAATTAAACCTTGATGAAACCGATATAATATATGTATTTACGAATAAATTAATTTTAATGTATTATGCATGGTGGGGAACTTTATTTGCTAATTATATTGGAAAAATATCCAATCATGAAAAATTTAACTTATTATATAATAAAATTATAATTATATTATCTATTATTTTAATAATATGTCCTTTATCTTTTATAAAGCAAAATGAGCTAATTATTCCAAGTGGTATATCTGTATATTTAATATATTTAATGAGTATTATATATATAATTATTTCTGTATTTTTTATGCTTAAAGAAATTAAGAAAGATAATATAAGAAAATATATTCCCCTAATTGGATTAATAATTTTTGGATTTATTGTAGTATTTGTTCAATTAATTTATCCACAACTATTATTACTATCCTTTGTACATACTATTATAATATATTTAGTTTATTTTACTTTAGAAAATCCTGATTTATATTTAATTAAAGAACTTACACAAACAAAAAGTTATTTAGAACAATCAAATATAGATAAAAATAATTTTATATGTGAAGTTAGTACAGAAATAAATAATAAAATTGATAAGTTAGAAAATAACTTAAATAGTATTAATAAAATAAATATGAATCAAAAAGTTAAAGAGTGTTTAGACATATTATCTTTAAGTAAAAATGAATTATTAAATGTATTAGATATTTCATCTTTAGATGTTAATAAGCTTAAATTAACAAATACATATTATGATGTGGAAAAAATAGTTAAGAGTGTGTATTTGAAATATAAAAAATATGTATCAAAAGACGTTGATTATAGATTAAATACGGATAAATTGCCTTTAAAAGTTTATGGTGATTCGATTAAAGTAAAACAAATACTTTCATCTTTAATTGATAATTCAATAAAAAATACTAAAGAAGGATTTATTGAACTTAGAGTAAATGCAATTATAAAGTATGACGTTTGTAAATTAATTTTTACGTTAGAAGATTCTTGTGAAGAATTAGATTATGATTATTTGTATTATTTATTAAATTATGAAAATCTACTAACAAATAAAGATTTGAAAACTAAAGATAGAGCTGAAATTAATTTAAATGTAATTAAAAAAATGGTTAATTTAATGGGAGGAACATTTAATATTCAAAGTGCTAATAATGATAAAGGAAGTAAAATTATTATTACAATTAATCAAAAAATAGCCGTAGATAAAGTAAAGAATAATAGTAAGTATGAAAAATTTACTAAGGAATATAAAGATATAAAAACAGTATGCTTAATAAGTAAAAATACCGAATTATCAAAAACAATTAAAACGGTTTGTAAAAAGAAAAAATTAAATTATTTATATTATGATGAAACAAAAAAATGTCTTGATTTACTTAGAAAAAAGGAAAAATATGATTACATTTTTATTGATGAAAATATGGATAAAATAAATGCGATTAGATTTCTTAACAAATGTAAAGAAATACCAAATTTTAATGGTAAAGTATACATTATATTAAATAAATCTAATGTTTATTATGAAAAAAAGTTAATAGAAGAAGGTTTTAGTGGATTTATCGTTTCATCTGTTAAAACTAAAGAATTTACAAATTTTATTAATAGTAAATTATAAAGTCTAGCCTAGACTTTTTTTTAGTAATTTAGTATGATTTAGTTATAATGGAGATGAGTTATATGCCAAATTTATATTTCTCAGTTGCAGGTTTATTTTGTGCATTATTAATTTTAATAGTTTTAATTAATAAAAAAACAGATATTCAAAAAGAAAATAAGTTTTATTATGTGATGACAATTACTAGTTTTTTTGACTGTTTAATTTCAATCATAATTATATATTTAGCATATGTTAATTATAATGAAATAACATATCAATTAATAGTAGTTTTAAATAAGCTTGATTTTATTCATTTTATTTTATGGCCTAGTATGTTATTTTTATATGTTTTATATGTTATTTATAATGATGTAAATATGGAAATTATAAAAAAAGCTAAAAAAATAGTATATGTTATTGATTTCGTTGCGATTATAATAGAATTTTTACTACCAATTGAATTATATAATGTCGATGGAGCGATGACAGTACTGGGAATTGGAACTAAATTTGTTTATGCTTTAATAGTTCTTTATTTAATATGTATTATTTTTATACTTTTAATTAATAAGAAAAAGATGTTTCAAAAAAAGTTTTTGCCAATATTATTTTTAATTATATTTAGTATTTTGGCACTTTTTATAAGATCATTTTCTCCAACATTAATTATTATTCCCGCAATAATAGTTTATATTAATCTAATAATGTTTTTTACAATTGAAAATCCCGACTTAAAATTACTAGAGGAAGTTTCCAAAATTAAAAGTGAGACAGAAAAATCTAATGAAGAAAAAAGTAGTTTTATATATTTAGTTACAGATGAAATAAGTTCATTTATAAATGCCGTAGATAAAAAGCTAGATGAAATAATCACTAATGATAATATAGATAAAAATGCCGTTAATGATATTAAAGAAGTAAAAAATATTTTGGTATTAGGACGAAATAGATTAAAAAATACAATTGGAGTTTCCGAAGAAGATGCTAATAATTTAAAAATTTATAGTACGAAATATAACTTAATGAATTTAATAAATGGAATTGTAGTAAGTACAAAAGAAAGATTAAAAACAAGTAAAGTTGAATTTAGAGTTAATCTATCTGATTACTTGCCAGAAGAGTTATATGGAGACTCAATTAAAATAAAACAAATAATATGTTCACTAATAGATAATTCTATAAAAAATACTAAAAGTGGATATATAGAATTAGTAATAAATTCTATTATTAAAAATGATATTTGCCGTTTAATTATATCTGTAGAAGATTCTGGAAGTGGAATAGATTTATTTAAACAAAGTGAAATATTAAATAATAATGATGATTTAACAGATAAAGAAATAAGTCTTAAAGATGATAAAGTAATTAATTTAAAAACAATTAAGAAAATTGTTAATATTATTGGAGGAACTTTATCAATTAATAGTTTAAATCAAAATGGTACTACTATAACAATAACACTTGATCAAAAAATAGTGAGAAAAGAAAAAAGTGTTCATGAAAAAGAGTTTGAATTATATCAAAAAGAACAGCAAAAGATACTAAAGGTCGCTATTATTAGTAATGATGATAAGCTAAATAAAACTTTAAAAAATAATTTAAAAAAATATGATTATAAAGTAAAAGATTTTAATGTGACTAAAGACTGCTTAGATGAACTTAGAAGTGGTATTAATTATAATTTAATATTTATTTTAGAAGATATGGAAAAAATAGACGCAATTAGTTTTCTTAATAAATGTAAAAAAATTATTAATTTTAATAGTAAAGTATTTGTCATAACAGAAAAGAAAGATATAAATAGTAAAAAGATATTATTAGATAATGGTTTTAATGGTGTAGTAATAAAGCCGATAAACAAGAAAAAGTTAGAGGAGATTTTAAATTCATAGAGTACTTTAAAAAATTTATTTATTGTGATATTATAGTAAATACCTTTAGGAGGAAGGGGTTTATGAGTAATTTTCAAAATAAATTTAATCAAAATATTCAATCAGCAATGGGAAAAGCTATGAAGGTAGTGACTGCTTCAGGTGAAATTAGTTATGATTTTAGAAATTTAGAAAAGGTGCCAACAGATATACCGTGTGTTTTTGTAGTAAATCATTCAAATATGCATGATTATCCAAATTTAATGATGGTTCTTTCGGAATTATCTAGTATCAGAAAGAGAAGATGTGTTACTACATTAGTAGCTCATGATAGTTTAGATACTGTTAATAAAGCAATTTTTAGCGTTAGTGGAGCAGAACTTATTGATAGATTTGATAAGGTTTCGGCAAGAATTGGTCAGAATAATTTAGTTTCTAAATTAAAACAAGGAAATGATATATTATTTTTTGGTGAAGGCACATGGAATTTGCATCCTTATGAACCAATGCAAAAAATTAGAAAAGGTTTTGCTAATGTAGCAAGTGCAGCAGAATGTGCAGTTGTTCCAATTGTTTTTGAATATGTAGAAAACAAAGATATTTGTCAAAAAGAAAGTGAAATTTATAAAGCATTTATTGCTTCTGTTTGCAGTCCTATTTATTTAAAAGATTCTAGTGATGCTTTAGAAGTTTCTTCTTATGTAAGAAAGATACTTGCTGATGAAAGAAGAAAGTTATGGAAAGAGACAAGAACACATCAAGCTTCTTTGGATGAAAGAAAGTTTACAATAAGGGAAGAAGATGTATATTTAAATCATGTTGAATTAAAGAAAAATGCTAGTGCGTTTAGTTATGACTCAATATATGAGTTAGGAGTTCTTTTACCGCTTGATGAAACAAGAGGTATAGAAAATGAATATATAAGAGATGAAAATGGATTATTTGTTCCATTAAAACAAGATAGTAAAGTTTTAGGACTTAAGAAAGAAAAGTAAAATCTTCTCTTTTTTTTTTAATTATTTATATGGTATACTTTAAATAGTAAAGTAGGAGGCTAAATGAAAAAGTATTTATTATTATTGTTTATGATTTTATTTATAACAGGCTGTGGCAAAAATACAAACGAATTAGTAATGGTTACAGAAGCAGGATTTGCTCCATATGAATACTATGAAAATGGAGAAATAGTTGGTGTTGATGTTGATATTGCTAAAGAAATTGCTAAAGAATTAGGAAAAGAGTTAGTAATTAAAGATGTGGCATTTGATTCAATTATTAATGAAGTTAGAACCGGAAAAGCGGATTTTGGGGCGGCAGGTATAAGTTATAGTGAAGAAAGAAGTGAAAGTGTTGATTTTTCACTTAATTATGTAGTTAGCAAAAATGTTGTAATAACAAAAGTAAATAGCAATATTGCTTTAAATAATATAGATGGCAAAAAAATTGCAGTACAATTAGGAAGTATAGGAGATACTTATGCAACTAAAAATTATAAAAATTCAGAAATTGTTAGACAAAAGAAATACTTAGCTGCAGCACAAGACTTAAAGGCTGATAAAGTAGATTTGATAATTATGGACGAATTACCAGCTAAAGAGATAGTTAATACTAATAATGATTTAAAAATATTAGATGGATTTTTAACCAGTGATAGTTATGGCATGATAGTAAAAAAAGGAAATAGTGAATTATTAGAAGTTATTAATAAAGTTATAAATAAATTAAAAGATGAAGGTAAGATTGATGAATTTATATTAAATCATACTGCTAAGTAGGTGAGGAAAAGTGCAATTTTTTATGAAAATTTTTGATGCAATAAATAAAACTTTATTTGTAGATAATAGATATGAATATATATTAACGGGATTATTTAATACAGTAGTAATCGCGTTTTTTGCTGTTATTTTAGGAACTATTATTGGCGTTATTATTTCTGTTATAAGAAATAATTATGAAATAAATGGTAAGTTTAAATTTTTGAATTATTTAGCTAATTTGTATGTCACAATTATAAGAGGAACGCCCGTTATTTTACAGCTTATGATAATTTATTATGTTGTTTTTAAATCGGTTAATATAAATATTATTATTGTTGGTATTTTAGCTTTTGGAATCAATTCGGGAGCTTATGTTTCGGAAATAATTAGAGCGGGAATTAACTCCATAGATAAAGGACAGATGGAAGCTGGATTTGCTTTAGGACTTAAATATAGTGAAGTTATGAGATTTATAATTTTACCTCAGGCTATAAGAAATATTTTGCCAGCTTTGGGGAATGAATTTATTACATTATTAAAAGAAACGTCGGTGGGAGCGTATATAGGAATAGTAGAACTTACAAAAGCATCAGACATTATAGCGTCAAGAACTTATGATTATTTCTTTCCTCTTATTTTTATTGCTTTAATATATTTACTAATGACTTATGCACTTTCTAAACTAGTAAATAAATTAGAAAGGAGTCTAAATAATGTTAGAGGTTAAAAATATATATAAAAGTTTTGATGATTTAAACGTATTAAATGGAATTAGTTTTAAAGCAAAACCAGGTGATGTAATATCAATTATTGGTCCATCAGGTTCTGGTAAAAGTACACTACTTAGATGCATTAACATGTTGGAAGTGCCAAGTAAGGGAAATATTATTTTTGATGGGGAAGATATTACTGATAAAAAGGCTAATTTATCTAAAATAAGACAGAAAATGGGAATGGTTTTTCAGCAGTTTAATTTATTTCCTCATTTAACAGTTTTAGAAAATATAACTTTAGCACCAATAAAACTTAAAATTATGAGTAAAGAGGCGGCCGAAAAAAAGGCTAAAACACTTCTTAAAGATATTGGTTTAATTGATAAAAAAGATAATTATCCAGAAGAACTATCTGGTGGTCAAAAACAGAGAGTTGCAATTATTAGAACTTTAATAATGGATCCGGAAGTAATTTTGTTTGATGAACCAACTAGTGCTTTAGATCCGGAAATGGTTAAAGAAGTACAAGATTTAATTAAATCATTAACAAATAAAAATATTATTATAATTATTGTTTCTCATGAGATGAACTTCATAAAAACAATCGCGAATAGAGTATTATTTTTAGAAAAAGGTAAACTTAAATTTGAAGGAACACCTAAAGAAATATTTGAAAATACTAAAGATGAAAGATTAAAAGAATTTTTAAGTAAAACAAGTAATTAAAATAATTGAAAAATAATTATTTTATTGATATAGTAGAGGTATAATAATAGAAGGATAATAAGGAGGAAAATATGAATGCAATTAATGTAAAAAGTGAAATAGGTCCACTTAAAAAAGTATTATTACATAGACCGGGAACAGAACTTTTAAATTTGACGCCTGATACATTAGGAAGATTATTATTTGATGATATTCCTTTTTTGCCGGAAGCACAAAAAGAGCATGATGAATTTGTAGAAATTCTAAGAAATAATGGAATTGAAGTAGTTTTTTTAGAGGACTTAATGGCTGAGGTATTAGAACTTAGTGATGATATTGAAGATAAATTTATACGTCAGTTTGTTTATGAAGCCGGAATAAGAACACCAAAATACAAAACTTTGGTATATGAATATTTAAAAAGTTTTACGGACAAAAAAGAATTAGTTCTTAAAACTATGTCAGGAATCAAAATTGAAGAAATAAGTAGAAGTAAAAGAGAATATGAAAAATCCCTAGTTGATTATGTAAGTGAAGAATCAGAGTTTTTAGCTGATCCAATACCTAATTTATATTTTACTAGAGATCCTTTTGCTAGCTGTGGTAATGGAGTTATTTTAAATAAAATGTATTCAGTTACTAGAGGCAGAGAAACTATTTATGCAGAATATATATTTAATTATCATCCTGATTTTGCAGGACAAATAAAGAAATATTATGATCGTTATTTGCCTTATCATATTGAAGGTGGCGATGTTTTAAATATTAGTAATCATATTGTAGCGATTGGTATTTCTCAAAGAACAGAGGCAGCTGCAATTGATGAATTAGCAAAAAACTTTTTTAGAGATTCTGAGTGTGAAGTAGATACAGTTTTAGCTTTTAAAATTCCTGAAAGCCGTGCATTTATGCATTTAGATACAGTATTTACTCAAATTGATTATGATAAATTTACATATCATCCAGGTATTTTAGATACTTTAGAAGTTTATGAAATAACAGAGGGGGATATTGAAGATAGTGATGAAGATTTAAATGTTGTAAAAATAGAAGGTTCTTTAGAAGAAATTTTAGAAAAATATTTAAAGAGAAAAATTGATTTAATACCTTGTGCTGGAGGAGAGAGAATATCTTCAGAAAGAGAGCAATGGAATGATGGCACTAATACTCTTTGTATTGCGCCTGGGGTAGTAGTTGTTTACAATAGAAATAATATTACTAATAATATTTTAAGAGAACATGGTATTAAAGTATTAGAGATGAGTAGTGCAGAACTTTCTCGTGGCAGAGGTGGCCCTAGATGTATGAGTATGCCACTTGTAAGGGAGGATATTTATTAATGAATTTTAAAGGTAGAAGTTTTTTAACTTTACTTGATTATACACCAGAGGAGATAAGATATTTACTTGATCTATCAAAGGATTTAAAAGCAAAGAAAAAAAGAGGAGAAGATCATAAGTGTTTAGTAGGTAAAAATATTGTTTTACTATTTGAAAAAACTTCAACTCGTACAAGATGTGCTTTTGAAGTTGCTGGTAGAGATTTAGGAATTGGCGTAACTTATTTAGATCCTGGTAGCTCACAGATGGGCAAAAAGGAAAGTATTGCTGATACTGCAAAAGTACTAGGAAGAATGTATGATGGTATTGAGTATCGTGGATTTGATCAAAAAATAGTAGAAGAACTAGCAGAAAATGCTGGTGTACCAGTATGGAATGGTTTAACTACAGAATTTCATCCAACCCAGATGCTTGCTGATGTACTAACAATAGAAGAAAACTTTGGTCACTTAAAAGGAATTAAGTTAGTATTTATGGGTGATGCTAGAAATAATGTTGCCAATTCATTAATGGTTGTTTGTGCAAAGATGGGAATACATTTTGTTGCCTGTGCACCTAAAAATCTATGGCCAAGTGAAGAGTTAACTTTAAAATGCAAAGATATTGCTTCTTTAACTGGAGCAACTATTGAATTTACCGAGGATGTAAATATGGGAACTAAAGATGCTGATGTAATATATACTGATGTTTGGGTTTCTATGGGTGAACCAGAAGAAGTATGGGCAGAAAGAGTTAGAACTTTAAAACCTTATCAAGTTAATAAAGAGGTTATGAATAATGCTTCTAAAGATGCAATATTCTTACACTGTTTACCATCTTTTCATGATTTAAATACCACAATTGGTAAAGAAATTTATGAAAAATATGGATTAAAAGAAATGGAAGTAACTGATGAAGTATTTAATTCTAGTCAGTCTAAAGTTTTTGATGAAGCTGAAAATAGAATGCATACAATTAAAGCAATTATTTATGCAACAATGAGGTAAAACTGTGAGTAAAATCGTAATTGCTTTAGGGGGAAATGCTCTAGGGAAAAGTCCTTGGGAGCAACTTAATTTACTAACTAATGTTTCTAAAATAATAGTTGATTTGGTTAGCAGGGGTGAAGATATTGTTCTTACACATGGAAATGGTCCGCAAGTTGGGCAAATTGTACTAGCGATGGATTATGCGGCAAATGGAGAAGTAAAAACACCAAGTATGCCATTTGCAGAATGTGGAAGTATGAGTCAAGGTTATATTGGGTATCAGATGCAGCAGTCAATTTACAATGAACTTAAAGTAAGAGGACTACAAAAAAATGTGGTATCCGTAGTAACACAAGTCCTAGTGGATGAAAATGATAAAGCTTTTTCTAATCCAACAAAGCCGATTGGAATGTTTTATAGCGAAGAAGAAGCAGAAAAAATTAAAAATGAAAAAGGTTATCATTTTATGGAAGATGCTGGGCGAGGGTTTAGAAGAGTGGTACCATCTCCTATACCTAAAAAAATTATTGAAGGGAGTGTAATTGAAGAACTAGTCGATAATGGTAATGTCGTTATAGCTGTTGGTGGCGGAGGAATTCCTGTTGTAAATACACCAGACGGTTTAAAAGGCATTGATGCTGTTATTGATAAAGATAGGTCAGCTGCTTTATTAGGAAAAGAAATAGGTGCTGATACCTTATTAATTCTTACGTCAGTTGATGCGGCATATTTAAACTATAATACAGAAAATATGCAAAAGATTGATTCTTTAACAATAGAAGAAGCAGAAAAATATATTAGTAAAGGTGAATTTGCTAAGGGAAGTATGCTTCCTAAAATTGAAGCTTGTATGGAATTTGTTAGAGATGATGATAAAAAACTGGCAATTATAACTTCTTTAGATAAAGTGGGCGATGCTTTAAATCGCAAGTGTGGTACAGTCATAAGGAGGAAATAAAATATGACAAAGAAAAAAAGCAAAAAAATGCTTTCTGCTTATTCAATTATTATGATATTAATTGTTTTTCTAGCTATTTTATCCCATGTTTTACCTGATGCAGTATTTGAAGGGAAAAATATTGTTAATGGTAGTGGTACAGTTGGAGCAAAATTATATCAAGTATTGATGGCACCAATTTTAGGCTTTGAAGATGCAATAGATGTAGCAATTTTTATTATGATGCTGGGCGGATTTTTAAAAGTTATTGATAAGTCTAAAGCACTTGAAACGGGAATAAAAGTTTTGGTTCAAAAACTTAAGGGAAGAGAATTATGGTTAATACCAATTTTGATGTTTATCTTCTCAATTTGTGGAACAACTTATGGAATGCTTGAAGAAACAGTCGGCTTTTATGTACTTTTAGCAGCTACAATGTTTGCTGCTGGTATGGACCCATTAGTAGGATCAGCAATAATCTTACTTGGAGCTGGATCTGGTGTACTAGGTTCAACAATAAATCCTTTTGCTACGGGCGTTGCTTTATCAGCATTACCAGAAGGAGTTACAGCTAATCATGGATTAGTAATCTTTATAGCAGTAGTATTATGGATTACCACTTATTTAATTGCGACAGGTTTCGTTTTAGCATATGCTAAAAAAGTAAAAAATGATAAAGGTTCAACTATTTTATCATTAAGAGAACAACAAGCTGCTGAA
>CAKOOC010000014.1 GCA_934098375.1 uncultured Bacilli bacterium | reverse complement strand
TCTTCATCAAGTGAAGCAGTACTAGCAGGAGCAGTTGATGACTATGGGATGAGTTATTATTTTAGAGGAAATGTAACAAATAATTATGTACAGTTTGCAAATAAATGCTGGAGAATTGTGCGTGTAACTGGGGATGGATCTATAAAACTTGTACTTCATAATGATAATGTAAATAATGTAACAAGTCCATGTGCATCATCAAATAATAGTACGTCAGCCGCCTTTGCAAGATATAGTGGAACAACATATACAACTACATATAATGAACAAAGAAAGGACAATACATATGTCGGATTTATGTATGGAACTGCTGGATCAAGTAAATATGCCGAAACTCATGCAAATATAAATAAAAGTACCATTTTACAAAACTTAGAAACATGGTATAAAAACAATTTAGCAAGATATGAAAGCAAACTCGCAGATACCATCTGGTGTAATGATAAAAGTACAAAAACTAATCAAACTATAACAACGGCAAGTTTAAATACTACAACTAATAAATTAAATAAGAGTGTTGACACTATTCCAGGACGCGGATATGGAACAAATTTATCCTTATATAGCGTCGCACAAAGAACAGTAGCAAATTATCATTATACAGATACTTCAAATAAAACATATGGACCGGTAGGAACGGGACCAACATTAATATGTCCATTAGATAATGATGGTGGAAAGTTATCTAAGTTAACAGTTTCAGATACAATTAATGGCAACGGAGCATTAGATTATAAAGTTGGTTTACTTACAGTGGACGAAGTATTATATGCTGGATGTATTGATTGGTATGGGTATCAAGCATTAAATTATAATAATTCATCAATAAATAGTTATTTAAGAGAAAATGCTACAAGCGATTTTTATTGGTCCTTTTCGCCTGATCGCTTCGGTGGTATTGCCGGCGTGCTTGGCGTGGGGCGCGATGGCAGTGTCGACTTCCGTTGGGTGGCGTTAGCGTACGGTCTTCGTCCGGCAGTTTCTCTTACGAGCGCAACGACGATATCTGGTGGAAATGGCACCTCATCAAATCCGTTTATTGTTAATTAAAGAGTTTATACTCTTTTTTCTTTTAAATTAAGTACACATTTTATAGGCTAACGCATAAATTAAAATAGGAGAGTGATGATAGTGGCTAATTTAAAAGAAATTGTTACAAAGGCTGTTATTGGAAAAACTAAAAAAAGTACTAAAGATAAATTAGAAATAGTTATTGATGGTGATATAAGTAATGTTTTAGGATGCTGGGTTATTAATCATAATTTTAATGGATTTAATAGTAACGGTAAAGTTAGTATAAGTGGAGCATATGATATAAATGTATGGTATTCATATGATAATAATACAAAAACAAATGTAATAGCGCGTAATTACACTTATAGTGATTTAGTTAATGTTAAACTTAAATCTAGTGGAACAATAACAAATGATAATGAAATAATTGTTAGAAGTTTAACTAATCCATCAGTAAGTAATGTATCTTTAGAAGGAAATACAATAAAATTAACAGTTGATAAAGAGCTTGGAGTGGAAGTTGTAGGCGATGTTAAAGTTAGAATAAATGTAGAAGATGATTTTGATGATTATGATGAAGAGATAGATACAAGTGATATTGATAATGAAATAAATGAAAACTATTTAAATAGTGTTAACCAAAAATAGTTGACACTATAGTTTTTTTTTGTTAATATATACTTGCATTAAGTGAAGGAGGAAAGATTATGGCAGTTAAACTAAGATTAAAAAGAATGGGTTCTAAACAAAGACCTTTTTATCGTATTGTAGCCACTGATTCAAGAAGTCCTAGAGACGGAAAATTCATTGAAACAGTAGGTACTTATCAACCAATTTATAAAGAAAATAATATTATTGTTGATGAAGAAAAAGCATTAAAATGGTTAAATAATGGAGCTATTCCTACTGATACTGTTAAGAATATATTAACAAAATCAGGTGTATGGGCTAAATATAAAGCACCAAAAGCTAAAGCTAAAAAAGAGGCTTAATTATGCATAAAGAATTAATTGAATTTACTACAACTTTAGTTAAAGGGTTAGTAAAAGAACCAGATATGGTAAGTGTTCAGGAATTTTCTAGTGATGATGAAGGAATTATTTTAGAAATCATTGTTCATGAAAGTGATATGGGTGCAATAATTGGTAGATCTGGTAAAATGGCAAGTGCAATAAGAACTCTTATTCAAGCATATGCTTATACTCATAAATTAAATAGAATTAAAATTAATATTGATTCATTTTAAAAAGTGACCGTTTAGTCACTTTTTTTGATAGGTTTATTACTTATTTCAAATTTAAAGGTATCACTGTTTGTTAATAAATCATAAATTTGAGAGGCAATTAATTCATATTGTTCTTCTTTATAATCTGTAGATATTTTACTAGTAATAGGTAAAGATGGGTTTAAACTTCTTAAATATTTTTGACCTTTAGAGTTAAAACCTAAAACTTTAATGTATTTTACAAACATATTTTTACGATCTTCTTTAGTTAAACCAATTAGAATATGAATAAGCATTCTTTTAATGCGATTATAAGTATATCTTTTAGATTTGATTTTAAAAATAAAGTCTTCATAGTCTTTAGATTTATTAATTTCTTTAATTAGTTTATTTTCAATACCTTCATCGACAGTTAAATATTTATTTAAATCTTTATCAGTAATAATTTTAGTTTTAATTAATTTAAATAATAGGTCTTCATTTATTTCTTTAAAGTATGATGCATAATTTGTATAATTACTAATATCGGTGCCTTCTTTGAGTTTAGTTCTAATGTTAGTTGCACTTATTATTTCATCATTACTAGTAGTATCATGATAGTCACTAGTTCTTTGGATAGATATAGCTTCTATTTTTAGTTTATTTTTGATAATAGATTTAATGTAAGAGACGGCCAGTAAGTCATTTGGGGTATTAATAGAAACGCCGATAGATTTATTTAAAGCGGTAGGATAATTAACGCCTTCTTTAAGAGCTTCTTTAATTTTTTCACTAAATGAGCCATCTAATTGTTTTTCGGCAATAGATCTTAATAATTTAATATCGTTGCATTCTGATCCAAAAATAAGTTTATTAATATTTAAATAATTTAAGATTATAGTGGCTGCTTCCGCAAAAGTATCAGCTGATTCTGAACCAAAAACAAAGGGAAGTTCTACAACTAAATCAACATTATTTTCTAAAGCTATTTTAGTTTTATCTTCTTTACTTATAATACTTATTTCCCCGCGCTCTAAAAAATAACCATTTAAAACTAAGACTATAAGTGAGTCAGGGTACATTTCTTTTATTTTATTTATATGGTATGCATGGCCATTATGAAAGGGATTGTATTCACATATGATACCGATTGTTTCCATGAGTCACCTCGCATTTGTATTATAGCAAATTTTAGTTATTTTTGATATACTTGTGATGGTGAAGATAGATGCGAAGATTAAATATTTATTTTATGCATTCAGAAAAGTTTGATTATAATAATTTAATTTACAAAGATGTACTATCATCTAGAGTATGTTTAAATCATAATATTATTTTACCTAGAACTAAGACTTATGAAAGTGTATATGCAAAAGATTTAATAAGTAAGGCTGATTTAGTAGTGGCATTTTTAAATAATCCTAGTTTTGGATTAGATATTGAACTTAGATGGTTAAAAAAGTTTAATAAGAAGACTTTATTTCTATGTTTAGATGAAAATGTTCCTAAAAAATATTTAAAAAAATATAAGGATGTTAAAATTGTTACAACGGAGCATTATTTTATTACTTTAACGGAACAATTTATTAAAGAAAATGAGAATGATGATGTAGCTAATGATAATGTGGTACTACTAGGAAAATTATAGAAAATATTTGACTTCTATGGATAATAATGTTATTATAAAAATCGTCAAAAAGGCAGGGGATATATATGTATGAAGAAAGTAAAAAAAGATTTAATTGGGTAAGTTTTTTACTTAAGTTTATATTAATTATTTTGGTTGTTATTTTGGTTATTAAGTTATTACCTTTTAATCATGACAATAGTGATAACAGTAAGGTATTTAATAATAATTTAAGTAAACTTAGAGAAGTTGGTAATAATTATTTTAATGAAGATAATGTTCCAGATGATGATGAAGAAAAAATTGTTACTTTAAAGACATTAATTGATGAAAAGAAAATTGAAACTTTAAAGGACAAAGATGGTAAGACTTGTGATACAGAAAAGAGTTATTTAAAAGTATTCAAGATTAGCGCTGGTTATGAATTAGAAGTTAATTTAGAGTGTGGTAAAGAAAAAGATTCAACATTTTCTTACTTAGGATGCTTTAATAAATGTGAAAATAAAACAACAACTACAAAGACAACAACTACTAAAAAAACGACAACAACTAAAAAGACTACAACTAAAAATAATAATGTAACAACATCAAAGAAAACAACTACTAAAACTACTACTACAACAACTACAAGAATTAAAGGTTATTCAGTTATATTTAATGTAGCTGGCGGAACAAATGTAAATAATCAATATATTGTTAAAGGAAATTATGCAAAAGCTCCAGTTAATCCAACTAAAGAAGGATACAGATTTGATGGCTGGTATTTAAATAATGAATTATATGATTTTAATACTCCAGTTAACAGTAATATTATTTTAATAGCTAAGTGGGTACCAAATAATTAATTTATAAAGAAATTAGGATGATGAAAGTCATTCTTTTTTTTAGGAATTTAAACCATAAAAAAAGTGATAAATAATATCACCATTTATAAATTATTTTTTAGTGTTATTTCCAACTAAATATGGATCATTTTCAGTACCAGTACCAGCTGTAACAATTAAATCTTTATCTAATCTTACAGTTATTAAAGCGTTAGATGTACTTGATGTTTTAGCAAGATGAACGCCGTCACTGTTAATTTTATACGCTTTATAAGAAGTATCTTTGTCAGTTGTAATTGACCACATAGTAGGCATAGTACCAAAATAATTATAATTAGTACATGACTGACTTTCCATACTTGTACAATTAGGATCTAAAGAAGCTTTAAAATATTCATTTACTTGGATTAAACCGAAGACTTGTTTTTCTAATTTTTCGGAGCATTCAATTGAACCATCATTGACAAAATCATTATAACTTCTTTTTCCTATACAGATATCTTGAGTTTTAAAATATCCTTTTTGTTCTTCGGTAAACTCTTCTTCATTGTTGTAATATTCTTCAATAGAATTTTTAATGCGACTATTGATATTATTTTGAAAATAAATATTAATGCCATCATTATTTTCTCTATCTATATTATAATGATCATCCCAAATTACAGTACCTCTTTTAGTAGTGTCAAGAGCACGAATAGTACCATCAGAATTAATTTTAATAATACGATATTTAATATTATTTAACTTTAGATAATTATTGACATTTTCACCTTTGAAGATATATTCTTCGCCTTCTTTGTATAGTCCATTCCCGGCAGTAACAGTATCTTTAGTAAGTTCATCATAAAGAGTTTTAGTTTTATAGTCACTAGCACAGTTTAAGTATGGTAGGTAAAGATAATTACTGTTATTGTTTATAATGGTAACTTTACCAGAACATACAGAGTTATTTTCTACAATATCTTGAATGTTTTTTAGTGAGCCTTCATCAACAAAGGTTTGTAAGTTAACTTCTAAAGTACCACCATCATTTTGAGGAAGTAATTTTTCATCACTGTATTTCTTTTGCGCTAAACTAATCATCTTTTCTTCTAATTCTAAATAAGTATAAGTTTTTTTGTTAGAACAACTTGCTATAATCATAATAAAAATAATAACAAAAATAAAAATGACCATACCATAAAATGCTTTTTTGGCAATGGGATTACTCATTAAGTTGTTCCAAAAATTTTTTAAATTATCCACAAACATCACCTAGAGATAGTATAGCATAAATAAATTATTTATTACAATTATTTCATTTTATTTGCTTTAAAAAAGATCGTATATATGTTATGATATGGTTGAAGGTGGAAAAATGAAAAATAAAAAAGTATTATATTTAATTATAATTGTTATAGTGTTAATTTTAATAGGGGGAGGTTTATATTTTATTCTTACAAAAGATAAAAATGGTAATGAGGATAATAAAACAAGTAATAAAACGACAACAACAACTAATAATGTTAAAATAGTTAATTTAAATAGTAAGACAAGACCTTTTGCAGTAATGATAAATAATCATCCAACCGCAAGAGCACATCATGCTGGTTTACAAGATGCTTATATTATTTATGAGTTTATTGTTGAAGGTGGTATGACAAGATATTTGGCTTTATTTAAAGATCAAGATACGGCTAAAATTGGGTCGGTAAGAAGTTCTAGACATTATTTTTTAGATTATGCTTTAGAAAATGATGCAATATATGTTCACTGGGGATGGAGTCCACAGGCTCAAAGTGATATTAAAACATTAGGAATTAATAATATTAATGGTTTATATGATGCAAAGTATTTTTATCGTGATCAAGATTTAAAAGCCCAAAAAGTGGCTTTAGAACATACTGGTTTTACAACAATGGAAATGCTTAAAAATGGTGCGAAAAAGCTTAAATATAATCGCGATACAAATAAGGATACACTACTTAATTATCAAGCAGATGAAGTTAATTTAGAACAAAAAGATGGTAGTTTAAAAGCAACAAATGTTATGATTAAATATTCTGGTAGTGTTAAAGATACTTATGAATATGATGCAGAAAACAAAGTTTATAAGAGATTTGTAAATGGTAAAGCCCATACTGATGATGTTACTAAGAAACAATATACTTTTAAAAATATTATCGTTTATAATGTTAAAAATTCATCTATTTCAGGAGATGATAAGGGAAGACAAGAATTTGATAATATTGGTAAGGGAATAGGTTATTATATTACTAATGGTTATGCGGTACCAATTAGATGGGAAAAGACAAGTAGAAGTGCGCAAACAAAATATACTTATGAAAATGGTAAAGAAATTGAAGTAAATGATGGTAATACTTTTATAGAAGTACAACCTACTAATCAGGAATTAACTATAAGTTAATATAATATAATAAGAATAAGGAGGAAACATGACTGATTTTATTGTTAATAACTATGTTTTAATTATAGCGATAGCAGCATTTTTGATTTTTGCTTTAATTGGCTTTGCTATTGATACAACTAAAAATAAAAAGAATAAAGAAGATGAAATTTTAACGGAACATGAAGATGTAGTTATTGAAGAAGCCGAAAACAATTTAGAGAGTCCAAGTGGAGATGTAGCAGACTTAGAAATTAAAGAACCAGAAGAAGAACCAAAGGAAGAAGAAACTAAAACAGATTTGGAAGAACCTACTAAAGAAGATAAGTTTACAATACCTGAAGTTGAAGATAACAATAAATAAGAAGAACCGCTTTGTAAGTGGTTTTTTGTTTATAAGATAAACTTCTCATTTCGCAAAATCAGAAAAAATTGTATTTTTAGAAATGAAAAAAATATATATATTAAATTATTGATATATGTATTAACTTGTTAAATAAAAATTACAGGTGGTAATTTCATCAATAATTTGATATAATAACAATACTAAAGGAAGTGATGAGGATGACGTTATCATCCATTGGAGATATAATTACTAAGATAATAGATATTAGTATTGTATGGCTATTATTTTATTATTTACTTAAGAATTTAAAGAATAATGTTAAGTTAGTCTTAATTTTTAAGGGTGTAGCAATTATTATAGTTATTAAAATATTAAGTAATTTATTAAATTTATATACAATTGGTTTACTACTTGAGTATGTAATTTCGTGGGGACCACTTGCTCTTATTATAATATTTCAACCAGAAATTAGAACAATTTTAGAAAGTATTGGAAGAAGCCAGCTTTTAGGTAGACATAAGGCTTTAACTGTTGATGAAAGAGAAAAAGTTGTATTTGAAATTACTAGTGCCGTAGAGTTTTTAAAGAGAAACCGCATTGGAGCGTTAATTGTTATTGAAAGAAATGTTTCTCTTCAAGAATATATAGAACCAGCTAATAAAATTTATTCAGATATAACCGCACCATTATTAGAATCTATTTTTTATCCTAATAATCCTCTTCATGATGGGGGAGTAATTATTCAAGGAGATAGATTAACTTGTGCAGGAGCAGTATTTAAAACTAGTATGAATCCTAATTTAAATAAGAAACTAGGAACTAGACACCGTGCGGCTTTAGGAGTTGCTGAAGAAAGTGATGCGATTGCCTTAGTAGTATCTGAAGAAACCGGAAGAATAAGTATTGCCGTAGATGGAACACTTAATTACAATTTAACCTTAGAAGAATTTAAATTAATGCTTCTTGATGAATTAAAACCAAAGATGGAAGTGTTCTATGATGCTGATGAAGACGAAGAAGGTGAAATAGATGAGTAAGATATTTAAACCTTTTATAAAATTAATTAAATTTATATACCATATTATTGATAAGTTTATAGTAATACCTATAAGTAGAATGATTTATAGATTAAATGAAGTATTAAGAAATAATAGTGGTAAAATTGAAAAAATATTAAATAGACCTAATGTGCTTATATATATTTCATTATTTTGTGCGATTGCAATTTTTGTTTTAATAGATACTAAATCAATATCTTTAGTAAGCGATGAAGCAGAGATTCTTGCGGATCAACCAGTAAATGTTATTTACAATGAAGAAGCATATGTGGTTGATGGAGTACCTAAAACGGTAGATATTACTTTAATTGGGAGAAAAAGTGATTTATATTTAGCAAAACAATTAGGTAAACATGAGGTTGTACTTGATTTAAGTGATAAAACAGTAGGAACTTATAAAGTAAAGCTTAAGTATAATCATAGTATAAAAACTGTTAATTATAAGTTAGATCCAAGTACAATAAGTGTTAAGATAAGTGAAAAGGTAAGTACGATTAAAACTTTAGATTATGATTTACTTAATGAAGATAAACTTGATAAGAAATTAAATGTTAAAAATATTGAATTAGATCGTTCTGAAGTTATTGTAAAGGGTTCAGAAGAAACCTTAGATAAGATTGCGACTGTTAAAGCTTTAATAGATTTAAAAGCCGCTAATTTGACAGAAAAAGGAACGTTTACAGTGGATTCAATTGTTTTAGTTGCTTATGATAATGAAGGAAATAGATTAAGTAATGTAGAAATTGTTCCGGGCAAGATTAGTGCATCAGTAACAGTAGATTCTTATTATGCAGAATTACCGGTTAAGGTGGTAACCGAAGGAACACTAACTACTGGTTATGCAATTAATAGTGTTACAAGTAGTGTAAGTAAAGTAGGCGTTTATGGGGATGAAGAAGCAATAAAATCTTTATCTTATATAGAAGCGAAAATAAATGTTAATGGATTAAGTACTGATAAAACATATAATGTATCACTTATTAAACCTTCTGGAGTAAGATATATAAGTGAAAGCAGTACGAAAATTGATGTAAAATTAGAAAAGGAATCTAGTAGAGAAATTACGGGAATAGTTGTTGAAAGAGAAAATTTAGGTAATGGATATAATGTAACAGCTTATTCAGAAGAAGATAGAAATATTACAGTTATTGTAAAAGGGGTAAGCAGCGTTATAGATTCTTTAGAAGCATCAGATATTAAAGCCGTTATTGATTTAAGTGGTTATACTCCAGGAACATATGATGTTAAAGTCAAGGTAGTTGTTAATGATGTTAGAGTAACAGCTTTACCAAAGAGTGAAACAGTTAAAATAAGAATAAGTAATAAATAGCTCATAAATAGGGCTATTTTTTCTTGGTTTAAAAACTTTAACTTTTGTGGTACTATTATAATAGGAGGACTATATGAAAGAAACAGAAAAGAAAATAATAACGGGAGTTATAATAGTCATTTGTATTTTATTATTTGTATTATTACTATATTTTGTATCCTTCATGAAAAAAGAATTAAATAATAATAGTAATGATAAAGAAATAATTATTACCAAGAATTATGCAAGTGGTTATAGTGGCATATATCCAACTAAAAATGATAAAAAAGTAAAAGAGTATAATATTAAAGATTTTTTATATGATGGCAAAGAGGAAATTATAAATTTTAAAGAAGATTTTAAAGATGTTATGCTCAAAAAAGATAATATAAAGTATTTTTTAACATGTAATAAGTTTGATAATAAATGTAAAGAAGTATTGATAAAATTAAATAATAATGGTTTTTTAGTGGCGGCTTATTATAATTTAGAAAGTGATGTTTGTTATAATGATACAAGAGTATTATTTTATAATGATTATATTGTGATGCAAAGAAATAAATATTGTGAGGATGATAATAATTTAAATATATATAAAGATGGAGCTTTAATAAAAAGTATACCTAATTCGGTAAATCAATTTAAATATGTTCATAATGATATGGTTTCTTCTTTTTATCCAGTGCGAATTTTTGAAAATCGTATTCATTATTTAGTTTATAATGATAAAATTATGGAAAAATATATATCTTTAGATAATATAACTAAAGATGAGTTTGTTAGGGCTTACAATGGAGTGCCTGTTTCAAAAGAGTAGTTAATCTACCTTTTTTTTGTTTTTTGTGCTATTATTTATAATAGGTGGAGAATATGAACGAAAAAGGATTTACTTTAGTAGAACTTTTAGCTGCTCTTTCTATTTTAGCAATTTTGGTAATTATTGCAGTTCCAGCATTTAATACAGTTAATAATCAAACAAGAAGTGCCAGTTTGGAAAATAGAAAAAAAGCAATTACAGGAGCAATGCTTAATTATGCAAATAAATACTTAATTGATGAAATTAAACCTGAAGATAAAAAATGTACTAATAGTATTAGTGATGGATGCTGTGAAACTTTTTCAATAAATTATATGATTGTTAATGGAATATACTTTACTAGTGAGAAGAATGATGATAATAAAAAGATTGAAATAAATCCTGTAACAAATAAACCTTTAGAAGGATATGTCGCAGTTTATTATGATTCAAGTAAGTTTACACTTGATGCTAAGTTTGTTATGAAAGAGGAAATTGATGCGGTAAACAAACAAAATTTAGAGAAAATTTCTCCAGCGTGCGCAAATAATATAAATGAATTGTAGAGGGTAAAGATGAAAAAGATATTAATGATAATTTTAGATGGTTTTGGTCTTAGAGATGAAGTAAAAGGGAATGCAGTTAAATTAGCAGATATGCCGTTTTTAAAGAGTTTATGGGAAGAGTATCCTCATAGCAAATTAGAAGCGTCAGGACCTTTTGTTGGACTTCCTGAAGGACAGTTTGGTAATAGTGAAGTGTGTCACCAAGTTATTGGACTAGGGCATACAGTAAAGCAAAAGATTAGTGTTATAACCGAAAATATTAATAATAGAAATGTAATGGATTATGATAATTTTAATGACATGGTAAATCATGTTATTAATAATGATAGTACACTTCATTTAATGGGATTATTATCTGATGGAGGAGTACATAGTCATATAAGTTATATGAAAAGTTTAATTCCGCTTTTGAAAGAAAAGGGAGTTAAGAGAATTATTTTTCATGCAATAACGGATGGAAGAGATACTTTTAGAGAGTCTTCAATTAAGTTTATTAAAGAAATGGATAATGTTTTAAGTGAAAATAAAATCGGTTATGTTGGTACTATTTGTGGTAGATATTATGCGATGGATAGAGATAACAAGTGGGATAGAACAGAAAAATATTATAACATGGTAAATAACTATCAAGGCTTTAAAATAAATGATTATGAAAATGCGATAATGAATTGTTATAAAAAAGGCTTAACTGATGAATTTTTACCACCAATGATAATTGCAAAAGATGCATATATTAAAGATGGTGATGCACTTTTATGGCTTAATTATCGTTTTGATAGAGCAAGACAAATTTTAAATGCTTTTGCGAAAGAAGATTTTAATGATTTTCCGGTTAATAAAAGAAAAGATTTTAAAGTTTATAATATGTTTAAACAATTAGATGTTAATAATGTACTTCCAATTTTTGAACTACCTAAAGAGGAAATGTATCCGATTGGTAAATATTTTTCTGATTTAAAGCTTACACAAGCAAGGATTGCAGAAACGGAGAAGTATTCGCATGTAACTTATTTCTTTAATTCAGAATTAGCAAAGAAATTTGATGGGCAGGATAATTATTTAGTACCTAGTCCAAAAGTAGCAACATATGATATGGCACCACTTATGAGTGCGGCAGAGGTTAGTAAAAAAGTTATAAATGCTTTAGAGAAAGATTATGATTTTATTTTAGTTAATTATGCTAATCCAGATATGCTTGGTCATACGGGTAATTTAGAAGCAACAACGCAGTCTTTAACAATGCTTGATAAACTTTTAGGAGAGGTTGTTAATAGTGCTTTTGATAATTTATATCAAGTGTTTATTTTAGCAGATCATGGAAACTGTGATATTATGATTGATGATAATGATAATATAGTTACTACACATACTCTTAGTAAAGTACCTTTTATTATTACCGATAAAAATGTTAAGCTAAAAGAAGAAGGAGATTTAACGGGAGTTGCACCAACTTTGTTAAGATATATGGATATTGCACTTACTCCAAGAATGGATGAGTCAAAAATATTATTTAAAGAAGAATAGAGGGATAAAAAGTGGATTATAATATATTAAGAGAAAACGATATTAGGGGAGAGTATCCAACACAAATAAATGGAGAAGTTGGAAAAAAAGTAGCCCAAGCATTTGCAGTTTATTTAACTAACTTAGGTGTTAAAAAATGTATGTTAGGACATGATAATAGAGTTAGTAGTGAAGAAATATATAAAGCTATACTAAAAGCATTACTTAGTAGTGGAATAGATGTTGTTTCAATTGGACTTGTTACAACACCACTTTTTAATTATGCATCAATTATTAACGAAGTGCCTTACGGAATTATGATTACAGCTTCTCATAATAAAGCATCAGATAACGGATTAAAAATCTTTGGGGAAAATTATTTACATTTAAAACAAGATGAATTAAAGAAACTTTATAAATTAATAAAAGAAGATGCTCATACAAGTGGTACGGGTAATTTAGAAGAAATTAGTGTAAATAATAGTTATATTAATATGCTTACAGATAAGTTTAAAACTATTAATAAAAGGGTGGTTGTTGATTGTGGAAATGGAACTGCTAGTACAATAATAAAACAAATTTTTTCTAAAGTGTTTATTGATGTAAGTTATTTAAACTGTGAAAGCGATGGTACTTTTCCAGTGCACAATCCTGATCCTAATGTGGAAGAAAATTTAAATTTGCTTAAAAAAATGGTGCTTTTAAAAAAAGCTGATTTAGGTATTGCGGTTGATGGGGATGCTGACCGCGTAGGCATTATTGATAATAAGGGAAATATGATTGCCACTGATTATTTAATTGGCATATTTGCAAGGGAAATTGTACCTAAAAATGAAAATAAAAATGTTATCATCGATGTTAAATGTTCTGTAAGTCTTGCTCATGAAATTAAAAAAATAGGAGGAAATCCTATAATGGTAAAAAATGGGTCAGCTTATATTGAGAGAATTGTTCATGATAATCCAGCTTTATTAGGTGGGGAATTTTCGGGACATATTTTCTTTAGAGATGATTATTATGGGTTTGATGATGGAATATATGCTGGTCTTAGGGTAGCAAGATTAATTGATGAAAAGGAAATACCGTCTGCTGATTTAACTAAAGGAATGGAAGTTTATGAAAATACTCCAGAGATAAGGTTAAATGTAGATGATAACATTAAGTTTAATTTAGTTAATTATATAAAAGATTATGCCCAAAATAGGAATTATAAGATAAATACTTGTGATGGAGTTAGAGTTGATTATGAAGATGGTTTTTCTTTAGTTAGATGCTCTAATACGGGTCCTTATATTACCTTGAGATTTGAAGCGAGTACAAAAGAGAAATTAGAAGAAAGAAAAGAAGAATTTATGTCTTTAATTGATAAATATCTTAAAGAAAAAATTTAGGATTTATATTTTTTTTAGAACTATCACTTGGGGTGGTAGTTTTTTTGTCATTGTTATCTATATTAGTTTTAGTATTATCATTATTGGTGTTATTATTTGTTTTAGAAGTTATGGTATTATTGGCATTCTTAGTAGGAGATTTTATGGTTTTATAAAAGTTTTTTAAGTTATTAACAACTGGTTTTGTATCTTTGTATATGGGAATAACATTTTTGGCAATATTGAGGGTTTTGGATAATCCGCTTAAAATTCTTAAAAATCTAAAAGTATTATTCATTAAATCACTACCTCTTATTATCTAATTAATTATATGATTGCGAGCAAAAATGTTTAACATCTTAAATAATTATGATATAATACTTAAGAATAGAGGAGTGGCTATGGGAAAGAAGAGTAATAAAAATAAAATGCTTTCTTTATTAAAACGTATACTTGAACTACCATTTCTTGGAATCTTTTATGTAGTTGATTTTTGTTTTAAAATGATAAATTGGGCGGTAATCGGTGTTTATTATGTTTTTTATCCAGTTTTTCTATTACTTAAATATGAGTGTTTAGGATGTTATTATACTCTTAGTTTTTTGCTTTATCCTTTTATTTATGTTTTTAAGAAATTAGGAGATGCAATTTTTAAAATTTATCAAAAGAATAAAACTAAAAATATAAATTTAGAAGAAATTGCTCCTTTCGAAGAAGTTAACATGAATGTAGAAGAGGATGATTCTAAGGAAGAAGAGAAGGAAGAAAAACCTAAAAAACTGACATTTGATGAATATCTAAAAAAGAAATATGAAGATTTTTATTTAGTAAAGAAGGCTAGAGAAAAAGAAAAAGCTGAGATGGATGCTTTAATCTTAAGCATTCAAAAAAATAATAATCGTAGTGATAAACCAGTAGCATTTAGATATGTAGCAAGAGATGATACAGGAAAAAAAGTAACTAATATATTTATTGCGATGAGTAAAATGGAAGTCTATACTTTTTTACATAATGAAAATTATAAAGTAATAAAGATAGAAACTTCTAAATGGATAAATATGCTTTATGGACCTAGTTCATCATATGTTTATAAACTTAAAACAAAAGATTTAATATTTTGGCTTACACAGTTATCGACTTATTTAAAGGCTGGGATACCTTTAACAGATGCGATGCGTATTTTAGGTAAACAAATGGGTGATACTTCGGGAAAGAAAAGATTATTTGATTCTATTATTTATAATCTTACACTAGGAGAATCTTTTTCATCAGCGCTTACAAAGCAAGGAAAGTCTTTTCCGGCTCTATTAATTAGTATGGTAAAAACAGCGGAAGCAACGGGTGAACTTGAATCTACTTTAGATGATATGGCTAATTATTATACAGAAATTGAAAATACTAGAAAAGCTATGATTAGTGCGATGAGTTATCCAACGATTGTTATGTTATTTTCAATTGCGGTAGTTGTTTTTATAATGCTTTACGTAATACCACAGTTTCAGCAAATTTATGCTTCAACAAATGCCCAATTAAATGGCTTTACACTCTTTATAATTAATTTAAGTACATATTTAAAAAATAATATAATGACAATAACTTTGGGACTTGTGTTAATAATTGTTGTATTAGTAATTTTATATAAAAATGTTAAAGTAGTAAGAAAAAATATGCAAGAATTTGCGATGAAACTACCACTATTTGGAAAGATTATTATATATAAAGAAATGAATGTATTTGCTAAAACTTTTGCATCATTACTTAATAATAATGTATTTATTACTGATAGTATGAGTTTACTTTCAGAAGTAACTAATAATGAAATTTATAAAGAAATAATGTTTGAAACAATAGATTATGTAGCAAGAGGAGATAAGATTTCGACGGCGTTTCATAAGCACTGGGCAGTACCGGATGTAGCATATTATATGATTGTAACCGGAGAATCTACGGGGGCATTAGGTCCAATGATGGATAAAGTTGCGGAATATTATCAGACTGAGCATCAAACAATTATTAATAGTTTAAAAGCATTTATTGAGCCAGCCATGATTATTTTCTTAGCTGCTATTGTAGGTGTTATTGTAATTTCAATTGTACTACCAATGTTTGGATTATATACTCAATTACAATAAGGGGGTTTTATGATTTACTTTTTATTTGTTATAGGACTTGTTTTTGGTTCATTTTATAATGTGGTTGGGCTTAGACTTCCTAATAATGAATCGATAGTTTTTCCAGGAAGTCACTGCCCAAAATGCAATCATAAATTAGCTTGGTATGAAAATATCCCTGTTTTGTCTTATTTGTTTTTAAGAGGTAAATGTAAAAATTGTAAACAAAAAATAGATATAATATATCCTTTAATAGAACTTTTAACAGGAATATTATTTGCAACTACCTATTATTTATATGGTTTTAGTGAAAAATTTTTAATAGGAATTATTCTAGCAAGCTTAGTTATTATTATTTTTGTAAGTGATACTAAATATATGATTATATTAGATAGTCCAACAGTAATAAGTATAATATTAATATTTATAATTAAATGGGTTTATGAAGGAATAAAAGTATCATTATTAAGTTTACTTTATGGATTGTTTATTTTTGGAATTATGTATTTGCTTCTTATAATAGGTAATTTTCTTTTTAAAAAAGAATCTTTAGGCGGCGGGGATATTAAATTATCTTTTGTGGCGGGAATGGTTTTAGGTCCATATTTAGGATTATTTTATATTGTATTAGGATCATTTTTAGCATTTCCATATGCAATATATACTATAATTAAAAATAAAAATGGAGTACTTCCTTTTGGACCTTTTCTAGCAAGTGCGATGTTAATATTATTTTATAATATAGATTTATTTGATAAATTTTTAAAAACATTATTTAGTATAAAATTTTAGAAAATGAGAGTGCATAACTAGCATTTTCTTTTTATAACTATGATATTAGATAGGAAAAATATATGAATATTGATATTAAAAATATAAAACTTAGTTAGGTGGTTATAAATGAGTAAATTTGTAAAAGTAATGTATGGTACTACATCTGGTGCTAAAAGTGATTTTAAGTATAAAATTGGAGAAGTTAATGTAAGTGCACACTGGAATCCAAAAGCAGAAACTGGTAAAAATTTTGGTGGCTTTAATTATTGCTCTGAAGAGTGTATATTAAGGTTGCTTCATCGTGGTGATACTATTTATGATGTAGATATTCCTGAAGATGCAGAAGTTGTAAAACTAGAAGGTGCTACAACAATTTATAGAACAAATAAAATAATTATTAAAAATCCCCGTAAGGTTGATGATGATTTGGCACTTTATTTTTATGAAATATCTAAAATACCAGAAAAATCATATTATAAAGCTTTGGGTGTTGTGAGCATAATGAATTATAGAAAAACGGCGTATGCAATTTTAAAAGATAGAGTTAATAAAGAAAATATTGATGATGTTTTAGATGAATGGAATAATTTTATAGATCATGGCGGAAAAAATGACCGAAATAATTCTAATCATTTAGTTAATGAAATAGAAAAACAATTAAACGAAATTAAATTGGATTGGAAGTAGGAACTTAATTCCTATTTTTTTTCTTATTTAAAAGATTTTTTGTATTAAATTTGATACAATATCTGTAGGTGAAAGTATGAAAGATATTAATAGGAAAAAAATTGCGGTTTTAATACCTTGCTATAATGAAGCAAAAACTATATCAAAAGTTGTAAATGATTATAAGAAAGTTTTACCGGAAGCGGATATTTATGTGTATGATAATAATTCGACGGATGGAACTGATAAACTAGCGAGGGAAGCCGGAGCAATTGTTAGATATGAATATAGACAGGGAAAAGGTAATGTCATTAGAACGATGTTTAGAGAAATAAATGCTGATTGTTATTTAATGATTGATGGAGATGATACATATCCAGCGGAAAATGCGAGAGAAATGTGTGATTTAGTGCTTTTAAAAAAAGCTGATATGGTTATAGGTGATAGACTTTCATCAACATATTTTACGGAAAATAAACGACCATTTCATAATTTTGGAAATAGAATAGTTAGGTTACTTATTAACAAACTTTTTCATAATAATATAAAAGATATAATGACGGGTTATAGAGCATTTTCGGATGATTTTGTTAAGGGATTTCCTGTTCTTTCTAAAAACTTTGAAATTGAAACAGAAATGACAATTCACGCAGTGGATAAAAATTATAAAATTAAAGAAATTCCTGTTACGTATAGGGATAGACCACAAGGTTCAGTATCAAAACTTAATACTTATAGTGATGGTATTAAGGTTCTTAAGACAATTGCAACTTTATTTAAAGAATATAAACCGATGGGATTTTTTAGCTTGATAAGTTTATTATTAGTTTTAATATCATTAATCTTTTTAATTCCTCCTTTTACAGGATATTTTAAAACAGGTTTAGTAGATAAACTTCCATCATTAATAGTAGGAGCATTTATTATTTTAACGGCGATACTTTCATTAATGTGCGGAATAATACTACAGGTAATAGTTAAAAAAGATAGGCAACAATATGAATTATTAATGAATGAAATGAAAATGATAGTTCAAAAAGGTAGTAAAGAGGATGTATGAATAATTTAAGTAAAAAAAATAAAATTATTTTATCTATAGTTATGTTAGCGGTGATTTTAGTAAGTGTTTTACCGATGGGACTTAGTCCCGTGTGGAATGGAAAGATACCAAAACACCGAAATCAATATGAAAAGATGGCAGATGCGATACTTGCTGGACATTTATATTTAGATTATGAAGTTGATGAAAAACTACGTAAGATGGAAAATCCTTACGATCCTGATGCTAGAAAAGAATTAGGAGTAGATTATCATTTTGATCATGCCTTTTATAAAGGAAAATATTATATGTATTTTGGGGTAGCACCCGTGTTTTTAACCTTTATACCATATAAATTAATAACGGGGCATTCTTTAACTACATATCATGCCACTCAAATATATGTAGGAACATTTATTATTGGGGTGTTTGCTTTATTTTATTTAATTTGTAAAATTTTTTATAAGAATTTTAAATTTTATCAATATTTGATATGTGCAGCAGTTTTTTCGCTTCTGTGTATATGGTATGCGGTGGGAGCACCAGCTTTATATTGTACCGCTATAACGGCCGGATTAAGTTTAGCGATTTGGAGTATATACTTCTTTGTAAAAGCCGTTTATGATGATGTAAGTGAAAATAAGAGTATATTATTTGCTTTTTTAGGTAGTTTATTTGGAGCACTTACGTTTGCTTGCAGGCCACCAATTGGACTTATAAATATTTTAGTTATACCTTTATTAATTACATATTTAAAAAAACATAAACTTAATAAAAAATTATTTGGTAAATTAGTACTTGCAGCTTTGCCGTATTTGATAGTTGCTGCACTTTTAATGCTTTATAATTATGCTAGATTTGATAATCCTTTAGAATTTGGACAAACATATCAACTAACAATTGCAGATCAACATAACTATGGAAGTATATTTAAAAATATAGATTTAGGAAATTTGTTTAAAAATGTTATAATTTACTTTTTAGATGTTAATCGACCTTTAAAAAATTTTCCTTATATAAATTATGGAGGAATAATATTAAATTTTCCGATTTTAGTATTTCCTTATATTATGATTTATAATGAAAACTTTCGTAAAAGAATTAAAGAAAAAAATATGTGGTCATTTTATTTATGTTTATTGATACTACCAATTTTAATAATTATAATTGATTCTTTGTTTTCACCAATTCCACTAGAAAGATATAGAATGGATGTTTATTATATTATGGTAATTTCAACATTTATATCTATTTGTAATTGTGATATAGATTTTGGTAAAAGCAAAGCTTATAAAATAATATTTATCGTATTATTGGCACTAACTTTAGTAAAAATTATTTTGTTATTTTTAGTTCCAAATGATGGGAATTTTGTTTCTTATTATCAATTGTTTGTAAAATGATTAAATTGTTTTTTAATATTATTAATGATATAATTTAATTGGAAAATAGCGAGGAGTTTATATGAAAAAAACAAATAATATGATTACTATATTTATGACAGTTGTTATGATAATTATTGCATACTTTTTATTAAGTAGTATATTTTTTTCAATACTTAGAAATAGTGGTAACAGTGATAGTAGTAAAGATTTAAATATTTTATCATCATATGAAAATGCAGATTTAGAAGAAGATATTATAAGATACGCTAAAAGTAAAAAAATATCGGTTAATTTTAAGTATATGGGCGATTTAGAAATAGTTGATGAACTAAATAATAATTCAAAAGCGTATGATGCAGTTTGGATTTCTAATTCTATGTGGCTTTATATGTTAAATAATACCTATTTAACTAGTGAAAATAAAAGTATTAGTATTAGCCCCGTTGTTTTTGGAGTCAAAAAAAGTAAAGCTAAAGAGTTAAATTTAATGAATGATGATGTTAGTTTAAATGATATTTTAAATTTAATAACACAAAAAAAACTAAAATATGTTATGTCATCAGTTACTAAAACAAATACGGGCGCGACGGCATATTTAGGATTTGTAAATGCTTTAGCGGGAAATCCGGAAATTCTTTCAGTTAAACATTTAGAAAATGAAAAGCTAATAAAAAATTTAACCAATTTATTTTCAGGAGTTGAAAGAGTTAGTGGAGATGAAGATTATTTAAAAGAAATGTTTATTAGTAATGATGAATATGAAGCAGTTATTGCTGATGAAGCATCTTTAATAAATATTAATAATTTACTTAAAGAAAAGAAGAAAGAAGAATTATATTTTATTTATCCAACTGATGGAGTCGCAATTAATGATTCAACACTTGGTTTTATTAGTAATGATGAAACTAAAAAAGATAAATTTTTGACGATTCAAAATTATTTACTTAGTGATGAAGGACAAGAAATGCTACAAAAGCTAGGTAGAAGAACTTGGTATGGTGGCGTTAATAGTAATGCTGATAAAACTATTTTTAATCCGGAATGGGGCATTGATACAAGTAAGTATTTAAATGTTACTAAGTTCCCATCTAAAGAAGTAATGACTAAGGCTATTAATTTATATATTGAGTCTTTAAGAAAACCAACTCATGTTGTATTTTGCTTAGATTATTCAGGAAGTATGTATGGAAGCGGCATTGATGAATTAGTAGAAGCGATGGATTACATTTTGGATTATGATAAAGCATCAGAAGATAAATTACAGTTTTCTAAATATGATAAAGTAACAGTTATTCCTTTTAGCAGTAAAGTTATTGATGTGTGGAATGCTGATGGTCAAGATACTGATTTATTAAGAGACAAAATAAAACAAGAACAAGTTGGTGGGAGTACGGCATTATATGATGCGATAATTAAGGGATTAGAAGTATTAGATAATGAAAGTGATGATTACACCAAAACAATAATTGCCATGACGGATGGTGCGGTAAACATTGGAACATTTAATAATTTAAAGAAAGCATATTTAGATATAAATAAATCTATTCCGGTGTACAGTATTACTTTTGGATCAGCAAGAGAAAAACAACTTAATCAAATTTCTCAATTTACGAATGCGAAAGTATTTGATGGAAAAACGAATTTATTAAATGCTTTTAAAGAAGTTAGGAGTTACAATTAATGAAACATAAAGATACGGTTTCAGCGATATTAGGTAGTGCCTTTTTTGCAATTCCTTATTTAGCTTTATCAGTGCCGGTTTTGCCATCTTTGCTTATTGGTTCGGCAGCCTTTGCAGCAGGTGAGTTAGTTTTTAGTCAAAATAAACAAAAAGAATTTAAAAGTATTAATGTAAATTTAGATAAGATATTAAAGAATGCTAGAAGTGAAAATAAGCATATTTTAGATATGAAAAATAAAATAGATAATGAAGAAATTCAGAAGCATTTAGTAAATATTAATGCAAGTACGACAAAAATAATAAACGCGATTGAAAAGAAACCTAATAAAATAAAAAATATTGATAACTTTTTTGATTATTACTTACCAATAACAATTAAAATAGTGGATAGATATGATGATATAGAAAATCAAAATTTATCTTCTAAAGAAAGTAAGAAAATCTTAAAAACAACTTTAGAAATGCTAGAAGCAGTAGATGATGCTTTTCAAAATATTTTAAATAGTTTGTATCAATCTGATATAATAGATATGGATGCAGAAATGAAGGTATTTAGTACGATGCTTAAATCTGATGGCTTTAATAATAATGATTTAAAAATAGAAAATGGTGATGATGAATAATGGATAAGAAAAAATGGATTGGAATTTTAATTTTTGTCTTTCTTATTGTTTTGATAATAGGAATTAAATTATTTAGTGGTGGCGAAAATGGTTTATCTAATTTAACAACTATTTATGTAGCAACAGGTGGTGGAAAAGAAGATTTTCTAGCTGATGAAGATGTTAAGAATATTTTAAGAAAAAAATATAAAATTGATGTTGTTTTTGATACTTGGAGTAATGGTAAAACTATTTCAAAACCTTTAATAAGGGAGTCAATAAATTTAGGAAATAGTTCGATAATTAATAGAATTCAAAGTGGAGAAGATATTTCTATTAATACAGAAGGAGTAAGCAAATACGATGCCTTATTTACTTCTGATCAAAGATTTTATGATTATTATAAATTAGCACCTAATAAAGAAAATAATGAAGCTGCTAGATATACAGTTTTAACGGGTGGTTTAACACTTAATACCCCAATAGTTATTTATAGTTGGAAAGATGTTGTTAATGCTTTAATTAATGAAAAGATTGTAACGGAAACTGATGGAGTTTATTATATTACGGATATGAATAAACTAATTGATTATATTTTAAATAATAAAAAGTGGAGCGATATAGGTTTAAAAGAATTATATGGAAACATTAATATTGCCTCTACAGATCCTGTTTCATCATCACCAGGAGCAACTTATTATGGACTACTTTTATCAATACTTAGTGGTGGTCAAATCGAAGATGATACTTTAGATGACAATTTAGCAAAATTAAAACAATTTTATAAAAAATCAGGTTATATGAATAATACGCCTGCTGACCTTTTTGAAAGATATTTAAAAACGGGAATGGGCGGAGAACCAATGATTGTTGATTATGAAAAAAGTATTATTGATTTTGCTAATAGTAATCCAAATGGGTTTAAACAAGTTAAAGAAAATATTGTGGTACTTTATCCAAAACCAACTATATGGAATTCTCACTGTTTAACAATTTTTACGGAAAATGGTAAGAAATTATTTGAAGCATTTGAAGATGAAGAAATTCAGCAAATTGCTTGGAAAAAATATGGATTTAGAACCGGTATTTCGGGAGGAACGTATGATGTTTCATCAATAGGAATTGGAATACCACAAAATATTACAAGTACAGTAACAAGTTTAAAAATGGATTATTATAATAAATTAATTGATTATTTAAAAAAGTAGGAGGAAAAAATGGAAGAATTAAAAGTACAAAATAAGTTATCTCAAAAACAAGTAGAAGAGATAACTGTTGATGCAAAAAAAGTAACAGATGAAAAAATTGAGAAATCTTTAAATTATGAGGAATTATCTAAAGAAGAGAAAAAGGCTGTTGATGAATTTAATGCCAAAATAGATGTATTTGATTCAACACAAGTATTACAATATGGTGTAGCAGCTCAAAATAAAATAAGTGAATTTTCTGATTCAGTTTTAGAGGGTGTAAAAACAAATAAGACTGGTGATGTAGGAGAATTACTTGCTAGTTTAGTAGCGGAAATAAAATCATTTGATTCAGCAATAAGTACAAAAGAACCAAAGGGAATTGCTAAATTATTTCATAGTCTAAAAAAGGAATTTGATCATATTGTTGCTAAATATAACAAATTATCTAATAATATTGATACAATTGAAAAAGGATTAGAAAATAATAAGTTAATACTTCTTAAGGATATTAATTTATTTGATACGATGTATGATAAAAATTTAGATTATTTTAAAGAAATTTCTTTATATATTATTGCTGGTGAAAGAAAAATTGAAGAATTAAAAACTAAAGTGTTACCAGAATTAAGAAAACAAGCCGAAAAATCTAAAGATCAAATAGATATTCAAAAAGTTAATGATATGGAGACCCAGATTAATCGTTTTGAAAAGAAATTATATGATTTAAAAACAACAAGAATTATATCAATTCAAATGGCTCCTCAAATTAGATTATTACAAAATAATGATGCTGAATTAGTAGAAAAAATTCAAAGTTCAATAACTAATACAATACCTTTATGGAAAAATCAAATTGTTTTAGCCTTAGGTATTAACAATTCTAAACAAGCATTAAAAGAACAACAAGCAGTATCAAATTTAACTAATGAGATGTTAAAGAAAAATAGTGAAACTTTAAAACAAGGCTCAATTGAAATTGCTAAAGAAAGTGAAAGAGCAATCATTGATGTTGAAACATTAAAGAAAACTAATCAAGATATTATTGAAACTTTAGATTCTGTTATTAAAATTCATGAAGATGGTAGAGTAAAACGTGCGGAAGCAGAAAAAGAACTTGAAAATATTGAAAAAGAATTAAAGGATAAATTATTAGAAATTAATAAATAAAATTTAAGAATTTTATAGGAAAATATATGAATAAGAGCGCAGATTTCGAAAAATATATGATGATTTTTTTGGTAAAACTGAAAGTGATATAAAAACAGCTGAAACAAATGTAAAAGAAGAAGAAAAAGATAAACCTAATTATAATGAAGTAATTGATAGTTTGCTAATTAGTGAAGAATCAAAAACGTTATTAAAGAAAATTTTTAATTATATTATTAATTATGATGAAAACAAACTATATGTTAATTTTAATTTAGAAATTGATACAGATAATAAAGATACAGTTAAGAAAATTGTTAATTTATTTACTTTGTATGCTAAAGATTATGTGGATATTAATGATGCGGAAGAAGTATCACTATATAAACTTGATAGTATTAATGACTTAAATGAAATATTTGCTAAAAAAGGAATAATTGTTTTTAGTGGTATTAAAGGTTTACGTATTAGGGATAATGAATATAAAAAGAAACTTCTTTATATTTTAAATAGTAATTATAATAAAAGAAAAATTATTATTATAGGTTCTTCAAAAGAAGATGTGACCGAATTATTTAATAATGATATTAGTTTGCAAGATGAAATATTTAATTTTAAAATTTTAGGAATTTTACCAACTAGTGAGCAAATACTTTTAGATGTAGTTAGTAAAGTTAGTATTGATGATAAAGATAAGGATTCATTACTTGATTATATTGAAAAAACTTATTTAAATAGTGGACTAGATTATCCAACATATTTAAATAATCTATGTAAAATGATATCATTTAATAATGGAATTCCGGTTTTAGAAAAAGCAAAATCAACAGAAGAAGTATTTAAGGAATTAAACGAGCTAGTTGGTTTAGAAAAAGTCAAAAAGTCTTTATATGATTTAACTTCTTTAATAAGTTTGAAAGAGAAAACGGAAGGCAAGCTAAAATTAAGCAATATAAATTTGCATATGTTATTTTTAGGTAATCCAGGGACGGGAAAGACTACAGTCGCGAGAATGCTTAGTAACATCTTATATAATTTAAAATATATTAGAAATAATAAATTAGTTGAGGTAAGTTCTAAGGATTTAGTGGCTGAATATGTAGGACAAACTGCACCTAAAACAATGGATGTAGTAAATAGTGCTTTGGGCGGAATTTTATTTATTGATGAAGCGTATGCACTAGCTACTGATAAAACTAATTCTTATAATAAAGAAGCCATTGCAACTCTTATTAAAGCAATGGAAGATTATAGAGATGATTTAGTAGTTATTTTTGCTGGATATACTAAAGAAATGGAAGACTTTATAAACGCTAACTCGGGTATTGCTTCTAGAATTGGTTATACATTTATATTTGATGATTATACAAATGAAGAATTAAAAGAAATTTTTAAAGGAATGTGTAAAAAAGCTGGTTTTAAAGTGACGAAAAAAGCAATTGAAAAGTTAGATGGTTTAATAGATGTTGAGCGAAAAAACAAAAATTTTGGTAATGCTCGTTTTGTTCGTAACGTTTATGAAAAAACAATCATTAAACATGCTAATAATACAAAAAATATTAAGGATAGTACGAAGTTATTAACCATTGATGAGGAAGATATAGATTTTTAATAATTTAGAAAAAATAAACTAAGAGAGTGAGAAATTCATTCTTTTTTTATTGCTTTTTATAATTAGTATGTTAAAATAATTTAAAAACATTAAGGCGGCGAAATTAATGAAAGAAAATATTGTTATAAAATACAAAGGTGAAAGATATTTTGTTATGAAAAGCATTAGATTTTTAGATAAAAACTATATTATGATAAGTAAGATTGTTGAATATGGTAAACTTGATGATAAATTTGAAATTTTATATAACAATGAAGAAGAGATGTCTTTACATCAAATTAATGATAAAAAATTATTATTTAAAATAAATAAAAAGATGTTTGGTAGTATTTTAAAGGAAGTAGTAGATTAATATGAAATTTCATGAAACAGAAACTTTTGAAATTTTTAAAGATGCATTTAAGAATGGTTTAATCAAAAGTGATGAGTTATTGTCACTTATTAGATGTAGTTGTTACGATGAGGTAGAAAAAGATGTTGATTTAAAAGAATACATTTACTGTATGGGAATATTAAGTGAAAGCATGGGACATTTTTATACGGAAGATGAAAGACTAACATTTATGTATAGATTTGCTTATGACATGTACGAAGATAAATCAAGGGATGCAATGTTAGCTAATTTTGAATATGCTGCTAGAGGTTATAGTGATGATTTTATTCTTAAACAAATAACTTATGGAGAAAAGCCTAGAACAAGATTTAAAGAAGATCCAGAATTAGATGCTATCATAGAAAGATATAATATTGTAAAATATGATTTTGAACCGACCCCACAAGAAGAAAAAGATTTATTAATATTAGATAAAAAGATAAAATTTCACTGGTTTATTAAAACCGTTCTTTTTACGGCGCTTTCAATATTTTTGGAATCTTTGATTCCGTATTGTCTTTTTTTGACTATAGGTTCCATTATGTTATTTACGGGACATTTTCCAACAAAGGAAAAGAAAGAAGTACATAATTTTATTAGGGAATTAATGATAGCGTATTTGATTGTTGATGTGCCGGTTAAAAGAAATAGTGACATTACAGTTTATTTTAATAAAAAAGAAAAGGATGTGCGAAAGAAAAAATGAGATATTGCAGAGCTTATTTAAATCATAATTACGGGGCATGGAGATATAATTTGAAATATGTTGATCTTCCAGTAGATGATAATAGTTATCTTATAGTTGACGATAGAGCTATTCCTATTTTATGCAAAATTGTTTCGCCAGGAATTTTAAGAGATTTAGTTACAGGTGAGATGGTAATATCAACGTTTGTAGATGACGCTAATTACGACATATGTATATTATCATGCTGTGGTTATGAAGAGGTTTCCCCAGAATATGTTTTAGAAAATTTAAAAAGATATAGAAGTGACGCAGAACAATATAGAGATAGATTATTAGAGCTAAAAAAAGAAATTAAAGAAAAAAACAAAAAAAGATGTGAACAATTGAAACATTTATAGTTATGGATGTGAAAAAGTTCACTTTTTTTGTTTATAAGTATATTAAGATTAATTTTTGATTATTTTTATCTTAAAATAGCATTTTTAGTACATGGCAATATTAATTGAAATAAGTGACTTATTTATATAATTAGATTAAAAATATCGATATCCGTGGTGCTGACATTTCAAGTGGTTCTTTGTATAATTAATTAAATAAGGCAGTACATAAAAATTATATTTTTTTTATTAAAAAAAGATTTTTTACATATATTTTAGTATGAAGAAAATATTTATATTATTATTAATTGTTTTTCCTTTGAATGTTAAGGCAATAAGTGCTAGTTCTTATATTATTATGGACTCGGATAATAATAGAGTTTTAGAAGGAAATAATATATCAAAAAAAAGTTTAATCGCATCTATTACAAAGATAATGACTAGTATGGTAGTTATTAATAATACTAGTGATTTAGAAAAGAATGTTTTAATTGATGATAATGTTTTAAAAAGTTATGGTAGTGGAATTTATGTGGAAGTTGGAGAAAACATTAAACTTATTGAATTATTATATGGATTAATGCTTAGAAGTGGTAATGATGCCGCAATAGAGCTTGCTTATAAAGTAGGCGGATCGATGGAAGGTTTTGCTAAGATGATGAATGAACTGGCAAAATCTATAGGTATGAAGAATACTAATTTTATTAATAGTAGTGGTTTGGAAGAAGGAAATGATGGAAACATATCAACCGTTTATGATATGGCTTTACTTTCTAGTTATGCAATTAAAAATGATACTTATAGAAAAATAGTTGGTACAAAAAATATAACTGTTAAAACTGATAAAAAGACATATGTATGGCATAACAAAAATAGATTACTAAATGAATATGAGTACTGTATAGGTGGTAAAACAGGATTTACGGAAAAAGCTAGACGAACTTTGGTTACGAATGCGTCTAAAGATAACATCAATTTAACGGTGGTAACTTTTAATGATGGAAATGATTTTGGTGATCATAAGGATTTATATGAGAAATATTTTGGTATGCTTAAAAATTATGAAATAGTTAAAAAAGGAAAGATAAAAACTAAAATAGATAATACTTATGTTAATGAAGGTTTTAAGATGTCTTTAACTAAAGATGAATATAAAAATGTAAAAACAGTTATAAATTATTTGGATGGTAATGCAAGTAAAGTGGTGGGTAATGTTGAGGTTTCTTTAAATGGAAAAGTTTATTTTAAAACGGGTATTTTGGTTCAGGAAGAAAAAAATAAAGAGGAAAAGCCACATAATAAATTATCTTTCTTTAAAAGATTAATATTGTGGATTAAGTCATTATGGTAAATATTATTTGGGGATTGTTTATTATTGTTGGAATTATATATGGGTTTATTACTGGTAATATAAGTACAATTAATACAGAACTTTTAGAGTGCGGGAAAAAGGCTTTTGATTTAATATTAGATTTAATGCCCCTTTTGGTTATATGGATGGGATTAATGCAGATAGCAGAAAAAGCAGGATTAATTAAAAAAATTGCTAAAATAATGAGCCCTCTTTTATCTAAATTGTTTCCGAGTGTACCAAAGGATCATGATGCGATAGGTTATATAGCAAGTAATGTCGCTGTTAACATGGCGGGATTAGGAAGTGCGGCGACACCATTTGGGCTTAAAGCAATGGAAAAACTACAGGAACTAAATCCTTCTAAAAAAACAGCAAGTGAGGCGATGATAACCTTTTTAGTTCTTAATACAGCGGGAGTAACGATTGTACCAACAACGATTATAGCGCTTAGAATGAGTGCGGGAAGTAGTAATCCAACGATAGTACTACCATTATGCATACTTGCAACATTTACTTCGTCAGTGGCTGGCTTAACTTTGGATTATATAATTAGGAGAATTCATGGGAAACATTAGTATAATTATAATGCCTTTATTAGTTTTATTTATAATTGTTTATGGATTAAAAAAGAAAATTGATGTTTATGATGAGTTTTTAATTGGAGCTAAAGATGGGCTTATTACAACTTTTAAAATTACAACTAATGTAGTAGCAATGATAATGGCTGTTAATATTTTAATTAAAAGTAATATTTTAACCGATGCTTTTTCTTTTTTAGATAATACACTTGCGAAATTTTCTTTAACTAGTGAGATTATTCCGATGTGTATAATGAGAAGTATTTCGGGAAATAGTACATTAGCGATAATGGTAAATATTTTTTCTAAGTATGGACCAGATTCAATAATGGGACTACTTGCTTCAGTTGTTCAAGGTTCTAGTGATACGACATTTTATGTAATTGCTTTATATTTTGGAAGTATTGGAGTTATAAAAAGTAGATATGCACTTCCGGTAGGTTTATTTGCTGATCTTTTTGGAATAATCGCGTCATTTATTTTAGTATATTTATTTTTTTAAGTATGATAAAATAACTAGAGGTGATGGAGATGGAAAGACTACAAAAAGTAATTGCTTCATCGGGATATGCTTCAAGAAGAAAAGCGGAGGAATTAATAACTTCAGGAAAAGTTTTTGTTAATGGTGAAAAAGTAACTTTACTAGGAACAAAAGTAAATGGTGATGATGATATTGTAATAAATGGTGTTCATTTAAAAAGGGAAGATTATGTTTATTTTTTACTTAATAAACCAAGAGGAGTAATTTCATCTGCTAGTGATGAATTTGGCAGAAAAACAGTGGTTGATTTAATCGATACAGATAAAAGAATTTATCCAGTAGGAAGGTTAGATTATGATACAACAGGGCTAATTATTCTTACTAATGATGGCGATTTTGCTAATATGCTTATGCATCCTAAAAATAAAGTTCCGAAAAAGTATGTGGCTAAACTTAATAAGGCAATGGCAATTGCGGATTTAAAAAAATTACAAGATGGTGTAATGGTTGATGGTAAAATTTGTAAGCCGGTTAAAGTCAAACTTAAGAAAAATGACACGGAAGAAGATTTTTCTTTAGTAGAGGTAACTTTAATTGAAGGCAGAAATCATATTGTTAAAAAGTTATTTAAAGAACTTGGATATCTTGTTGATAAATTAACAAGGGTAGAGTATGCTTTTTTGAATGTCGATAATTTAAAAAGTGGATATTATAGAACTTTAACTTTAAAAGAAGTGAAAAAATTATATGAGTATAAGAGTAGTAATTGAGAAGTATGACCATTTAGCAAGAGGAATTGCCCATCTTAATGGTAAGGTAGTTTTTGTTAAAGGTGCTTTAAAAGGTGAAGATGTTTTAGCAAATGTAATAAAAGAAAATAAAAAATATATTGAAGCGGAAACGATTAGAGTAATAAAAAAAGCTGATGAAAGAATAGATGTACTGTGTCCTTTTTTTGAAAAGTGTGGAGGATGCAGTTTTTGGCATGCTGATTATGATGAAGAAGTTAGGATAAAATTAGAAAATTTCAAAGATATTTTATGTAGATATGGTAATGTTAATTATAATCCTAAGGTGGTAATTGGAAATAAAAGTTATGGTTATAGAAATAAAATTGCCCTTAAAATAAATAATTATGAGTGGGGTTATTATAATGATGAAACTCATGATTTTGTAAGTATTAATTATTGTTTAATTGCTAAAAGTGCGATTAATGATATTATTAAGTTTAAGGATTTATTTGATGTAAAAAATGGAAGTATTGTTATAAGATGTAATTATAATAATGAGATACTTATTGGGATTGAAACTTTAGATGAGGCAGAAATAAATATTAATGAACTTTGTAAAAACAATAAAATTGTAGGAATAGTTTTAAATGGTAAAATTATTTATGGAGAAGATTATTTTATTGAGAGAATAGATAATTTATTTTATAAGGTTAATATTAATTCTTTTTTTCAGGTTAATACAGAAGTACTTAGAGAAGTGTTTAAAATTATTAGTAAGAAAGAATATAAAAATGTAGTTGATCTTTATTGTGGAGTTGGAACTTTAGGCATTTCTTTAAAAAAAGAAAAATTATATGGGATAGAAGTTAATAAAAATGCCGTTTTTGATGCTCAGACAAATGCTAAAATGAACAAGCAAGAAAATAATTATTATATGTTAGGTGATGCTTCTTTATTGGAAAAAATTGATGATGATATTGATTTAATTATAGTTGATCCACCAAGAAGTGGTTTAAATAAAAAGACATTAGATGTTTTAGTTAGTAGTGGTGCTCATAATATTATTTATATGAGTTGTAATGTGATTACCTTAGCAAGGGACTTAAAAGAAATATGTAATTTTTATGATATTAATGATATGTATGTTTTAGATATGTTTCCAAGAACTAAGCATGTAGAATGTGTGGCAGTGCTAAATCGAAAACCTTAGTAAAATAGGGACCTTTGAAAAATAGAAAAATGCAGAAATGCAGAAAAGTAAAAAAGCCAAATTTTTTTAAGCCTTAAAAATAGGTTGTATGTATGTAATATGTTTCCACAAACTAGGTTAAAACAGCAATCCCTTAGACTTACTATACGATGAGATAATAAAAAGAAAATAATAATTTTTAATGAGAAGAGGTGTAATAGATGAAGAATGAAATTATAATTTTTGAAAATCAAAATATAAAGTTAGAAGTAAATATGAAAGATGAAACTGTTTGGATTAAACACTGAACAAATGGCTAAATTATTTGATAGAGATTATAAAACAATAAGAAAGCATATAAATAATGCATTAAATGAAGAACTAATAAAAGAAGAGGTAGTCGCAAAATTTGAGAATACCACAAGACATGGAGCAATGAATGATAAAAAACAAACTCATTATATTGAATATTATAATCTTGATGTAATAATTAGCTGAATCAAGCCCAAAAGAAAAAGACATTATTATTGATTTAATTATGAATTTTTTAATTAGATAAGTATTCATAAAAATAGTAATTTGCAAAAGTAAACTTTAAGTATGTGTAAAAATTTAGTG
>CAKOOC010000013.1 GCA_934098375.1 uncultured Bacilli bacterium | reverse complement strand
AATGATAATCCTTATTATTATAATTAACATAAACATCATCATTTAACTCTAACTTATACAAGTTTTTAAAGAAAGATATTGAACTAGTTCCTGAGTGTGACGCTAATATCAAATTACCATTCACTTTATCAGGATAACTGGAAGATGGATGAACATATATATTTTTACTAACTTTATTGTACTTTGAATTAATATCTGTAAAACCACGTTGTAAATTTATTTTTGGAATATTTAAGTATCCCACATATATATTTTTGCTTTCACTTGTTGTTTTAATTGTTGTTGTAGTTGTAGTAGTCGTTGTTGTAACTGTTTCATTTGTCGTTTTATTACTATCTTCATTTGTTTCACTATTATTATCTGAATCAGTATTATTAATTACATCCTCAGACTCAATAAGTGAACCTATTTCTTCATAGTATTTTTCATTCATATCATCAAACACTTCATATTTTTTAGTATTGTAATATGTACTACCTAGTATACAAATACCAACAAATATTATTAATACAAAAATTGTAACTCTAACATTTCTTTTCATTTCTATATAGTGCGATTGCACCGCCTAGAATAACTAGAGAACCTACTACATAAGTTAATGTACTTGATAATCCTGTAGGTGGAACAACAATAACTTCTTCTGGTTTATTATACATAATAACACCATTTTCACTTACATATTCCCCATTATTATTTTTTATAAATAACTTACCGTTTTCATCAATTTTAAAGCTAATTGGAGTAGTATTAAGAACATAACCTTTTGGAGCTTCTACTTCTTCTAAAGTATATTCTCCCTCATCTAAACTAATATAGTATGATTCTTTTGTAGTTGTCCAAGCAGCAACCTGTTCCCCTTTATTATTTTTTACAACTAATTTAGCACCACTAACAAATTCATTAGTATCACTATCAAGTTTGTTAATGCTTACTGCATCCTTAGCATAATTTATCATTTTAATATAATCAGTTTTAACATATTTGCCATCAACTAATTCATAAATATTATTATCTTTATCAACTTTAAAAGTAATAGTTGAACGATTTAAAATATAACCATTTGGTGCAATTGTTTCTATTAATGTATATACGCCAGTATCTAATTTAACATAATGAGAAGTTGTTGTACTAGTCCATTCATCAATTACTTTTCCTGATTCATCTTTTAAAACTAAATGAGCACCTGGAATTTCGTTTTGTTTTGTAACATCAGTTTTACTAATTCTAACTTCAGAATATTCTACATCAATCATAGTATATGTATATGTTTTACTATCAGAATCTACATTAATAAGCATTTTATCCGCAACACGATATCCATTAGGAGCTTTAGTTTCTACTAAAGTATAATTACCTACAGCAATATCATTAAATACCTTAGCACTACTTGTAGTAGTCCAAGATTCAACTTTATTAACATCTGTACATGTTGTATTTACACAGTTGCCTTTATATAATGTAAGTTCAGCTCCACTTAAAGCTTTATTACTTTTATCTACTTTATTAATAGTTAACTTATTATGATTTTTTTCTCTAACAATAGCCAAGTTTAAACTATTTGATACTTCTTTTGGTTCTACAAATACTTTACCATAAATTACATTTTGAAATGCTGGATCTGTATATCCATATTCATAAGCACTTTTATAATTATAAGTACCATTTACTTTAACAGTAAATTTTGCAAAACTTCCTGCAGCAACACTTGATTTTGGAACTTTTATTTGAAAAGAACCATTACCTTTATTATTAACATTATTATTAATAATTTGTGTACCACTTGGCATATTTTCTATAGTAATACCTTTAAAGTTATCAATTTTAGAGCTTAATGTAATTTTATCCGAAATATAATAACCATCAATTTCTGTAAATTTAAAACTTGGATCAGTAACTATATTAATATATCCAGCAGTTTGTTTATATTTTTTAGCACCTTCTACTAAATCATATATCATTTTACATACTGCATCAGTATCTTTATGTTGAATAATATATTGTTTCTTGTCAGCAGGAATATTATGATCATTTCCACTTAATATGTCTTTATACCACCAAACAGCAGCAGAAATAACATAATAATCTCTTTGTGTATCTCCAGTATTTGGTCTATTTTCAATAATGTAAATAAAACCATCATCTACACGACCTATTAAATGATATTGTTTTAAAGAATAATATTTTAAACCTTCTTGTTCACAATATACTTCTACACCATCTCTTAAAAATTTATGATAATTTTTTAAGCCTGGTATATATTCTGTTTCAATTAATTTAAGCCAGTAAGTTTCAAATCCCGCAGGAACTTCTTCTGCTTTAACATTAGTTGAAAAACCTAGAATACTTAATAATCCAACAAGCATAACAAATAATTTTGTCTTTAAATTTTTCATAACCTAAACCCTCTTTCTTGATTACGCCGACTATTATACTACATTTATGCCAAAAAAGCAAGTTTTATGTTGTTTTCAGGCAAACAAATGTAAATAAAAAACGCTTTATCGCGCTTTATTATAAACTTTTTGTGGTTCTAATGCAATGTTTTTTAAATTAAACAGTTCACTAACCGAAACAATTCTATATCCTTCACTAATTAAATCCGGAACTAGCACCTCAATTGCTTCTTTTGTAGACTGATACAAATCATGAAACAAAACAATATCTCCATCTTTTACAGTAGATTTAACTAAAGATACAATCTTATCTTTATTACGACTTTCCCAATCTCTTGAATCAACACTCCATTTAATAATTGGAACATCAACAATTCTTTTAACATTATCATTTAAATTGCCATACGGAGGTCTTAAATAAGTCATATTCTTACCAGTAATTTCATAAAACAAACTATTATTATCATTTATTTTAGCCTTTATTTTTTCATAACTAAGTTTTCGCAAATTAGAATGATCAGTCGTATGATTTCCCACTTCAAATCCCCTATTAACTACTTCTTTAACAATTTCTTTATTATTTCTTATCATATAGCCAACTTCAAAAAATGTCGCTTTAGAATCGTATTCATCTAAAATATCCATTATTTCCAATGTATACTTACTTGGTCCATCATCAAATGTAAACGCTACCACTTTATCGTATATAACTGGTGTTACTTTTTCTGTAGTAGATTCCACTGCACTATTGTCTTCATTTTTCTGGGTAGTTAAAGTAGTTGTTACATCTATATTTTGAAAAACACCCACTTCACTGTAATCTATAGCCATATTATTAAATTTAATTTCTCCATCATTATTACTAATTAAGATAACACCCAATTGTTTATTTAATAAATAACAAACAGGATTATTTATATCATAGCCATTAATATCTATGCCATTTTTATCAGTATAATCTTTAACCTTCTCTATTAATAAAGAATGATCTATAATACTATCCCACGAAACTAAATTACCTTTTTGATCAAAGACCAAACTATCATAATCCACCACTTTTTTATTTTTATATTTTGAAAATAAAACACTAATATAACTATTAGCATAATTAATATTATAATCAACCATATCATATTTTGTATTGTTTAATTTATTAATATAATTATTGATATTATTATTAATTACTTTATTTTTAAAATAAGGATAACTAATTGCTATTTCATTGTAATTTTTAGTTTTATTTATATATAAATAATTTTCCTTTTTACCACCTATACTAATAACTAAAAAAAATAATACTAATATAGTTATAATTATTAAATATACTACTCCATTTCTTATCTTACTACTCATCCTTATACACCTATTAATAGTATAACTCAAATTTATTATTTTAAAAATCCCTTTGTAACTTTTTTTCATATTTTTGACATAAAATTGTTGCACTGTGTGGACAATTGTGTTATATTTAAGAAGTCATGGATCTTTAGCTCAGTTGGTTAGAGCATCCGGCTCATAACCGGGCGGTCGTAGGTTCGAGTCCTACAAGATCCACCATTTTTTTGCAGGTATGGCGGAATTGGCAGACGCGCTAGACTTAGGATCTAGTGGAGCAATCCGTGCAGGTTCAACTCCTGTTACCTGCACCATCGGTAGGTATGTTCGACACATTAGAACTTTAAATACATTTTTCAGCCTAAAATATGGCTGATTTTTTATGCTAAAAATCATCATTTATTTTAATAATAATGTAAGTAATCCTTTATAAATTTAGTAAAGATCTAATTATAAAAAAAGACGATTTAAAATTAATCATCTTTTACCTTTATAAGGTTTGTTTGTACAATTACACATAGGAATTTTTTTGCTTCCTAATGGAACTTCTAATCCGCATTCTCCAAGTACTTCGGCTTTATCTAAATCATCACTAGCAAAAGCTAACATATTTAAAGCATTTGGATTTTGAGAGATTGCTTCAATACTTGTATGCTTTTCTGTATGCATATCAATTCCAAAATTTGCACTTACATTCATTTCTCCCAAAGTAACCTGGGGCGCATAATTTGCCACTACAAATTCTTTATCTGCTGGTGGTGCATAAACGATTATGTTATTTATAGAAAAAGATTTGCTATCTTCATCAAAACTAAAATCTATAGTAATGCATCCCGATTGAGGAAAACCATATTGTATCCTATAATCATATATTCCCATTTGCAAGTTTTCGCCATTTCGTATTTGGTCAATGCTAAAATATTGATTTGAACCTAAAACAATTTCTTTTCCATAATATTTAAGTGATTTTCTCCAAAAATCTTCTATTTTTTCTCGTGTTTGATTTATTCTATCTTCCATAAAAATCCTCCTATAATCACATAATTAAACCTTTTTTAATTTGTAAAGAAAAGATAAGTCATCTACTTATCTTGTAACATATTTAATAAATCGATTTTAAACATATCTTTTTCAGCATTAGCTTTACTAATCATAACCCCTTTATATGTAGTAAGCTCTGCCATATGACCTTCAAGTAAAATATCAGATGGTGTTATAGTATCAAGCATTACAACTTGTTCTTTTTTATATACAATATAATGTAATTTAATATCTCCATGCACTTGACTAAACATATGATCGCTTGGTAATTTTAATTCATATGTTTCTGTACCATCCTTTTTATTTTTTGAAACTAATTCTCCTAAAAAATTACCACTTCTAAGTGCTGGATAATACTCAAAGTTTAATTTCTTAAAAGCTAACATATTATATTTTTTTAATGCTCTTTCAAGTTTTCTAAACTCATTTTCATTAATATAATCTAAAATAAATCCTTTCATAAATAAAACCCCCATATCCCTTAATTACGACAATTATAGCATAATTAAGGCAAAAAGTCAAACATGTGTATAATATATACTCTTTAGGTGTGGAATTTAATGTTACCACAAAAAGTTATAAACTGTCAATTAAATTTTACAAAGCATCTTTAAAAATTAGATTTTCTAAATAAAAAAGAGGCATAAACCTCTAATCAAATAGTGAATTATTATCATCAGAAGGAACACATTTTCCTTCTCCTCTTTTTTCACCTTTTTCGTATTTTTCACCTACTAATGGACATGAAGACTTGGTAATAGCATCTTTTAAATATCCTCCAAAATAATTAACAAGAGCAATTATAAGTACTGTAACTACTCCAATTATTACAACATATTCAACTAACGCTTGACCTTTTTTGTTCTTCTTCATATCTATTCCCACCTACTATAATAATATATTTTTTTTATTAAAATGTCAATTATTATTAGGCATTGTTAAAGTTAATTCCCTTTGAAAGTTCAAAAAGTATTTTATATTTTTTATTTCCACTTCATTGCCTTCATTATAAGCATTTTGGGCATCAATTTCTCTATTTAACATGGTGTATATATCGCCTATCTTATAGTACGATTTTGCCAAAGTACCATCCATTTTTATACTGGCACTATAATATTTTAAAGCACTTAGTAAATCTCCCTTTTTATAAGAAATATCACCAAGTAAAGCTTTTGCTGCAGCTATATCCTTTCTATACTTTGACTTTTCAAATACAATATTTAGCATCTCTTTAGCTTTTAAATAATTACCTTTTTTAATATATAATTCTGCTGCAGAAAGATAGCTTGGAAAATAATAATTTCCATCTTTCATATTTAAAGCTATACTTCTTTCTATATAACACGTTGCTGCATCTAAATAGCCTTGTTTCAAATATATTTCCCCAATTGCTGATAAAACTCTAACATCTAAATTACAGTCACGCAAAGCCTTTTCATAATATATTAATGCCATATCATATTGTTTCATGCTTCCATATATACTACCTAACATACATAAAGCTTTATAATTTTCCCCATCTATTAATAAAATTTTATTAAAAACATCTATCGCCGCATCATAATTAAGTCTTTTAGTATATAATTTTCCTAAAAAATATAAAGCTTTTTGCTTATCTTCTTCACTCTTACTATAGTAAACCGATTTCTTAAAGCATTCTTCTGCATCAAAAATTCTATTCATATCCAAATAAAGTTTACCTAAATCCCTATAATACTTACTGGTTAATTTAGTATTTCTTTTAATTATCATTAAAAAAATCTTTGCCGCCTCATTATTTTTTTGATAAATTGCAACACTCTGGCATATTCATAAAGGATTATGCTTCCCATACTGTCAATGCCAAATTCCTTTTCATATTCTTTAAAAGTTTTAATGAAATTAACGTAATCTTTATTATGATAAAAATCTTGAAGCGCATAATAATATTCAAATTTTAAAGGCTCTTTTTCTACGTCTTTTTCTATCTTTAATTTTTCTTCTTCCATTTAAATCCCTTCTTACATTAAAATTGTCTGTGATTGTTCGTTTAAAAAATATTTTACGTCCTTCATTTCTAAAAGAATCGCTTTATCACTCATTCTTCTAGCATCTATTTCTCTATTCATCATCGTAAATAAATCTGCTAACCTAAAATAGGGCTCTGTCACATAACAATTAGCTTTTATTGCATTTAAATATAGTCCCTCTGCTTCATCATACTTTTTCATTTTTCTTTTAATATCACCAAGATAAACATAAGCAAGAGCTTTTATTCTTTGTATTTTTGTATTTGTAATAATGTTTCTTAACATTTTTTCGGCATCTAAATAATAAGATTCATTCTCATCCCCTAAAGAGATATAAGTATTTGCTAAATTTAAATAAGCCTCATATAAAGTTGGACCATTTCCATATTCATTAATACTAATCGCATTTTCAAAGTAATTACAAGCCATATTAAAGTCCCCTTCACCATAAGAAACTTTACCTAAAGAAACTATAGTAGTTAAGTTTAAAGAATCTATGTTTAAAGCCTTTTTTAAATACTTTCTAGCTTTTTCATAATTTTTTTGTAATAAGAAAATATTTCCCATTTTATTTAAAACTTTCACATTATCCGGTTCTAATAATAAAATATACTCAAAATAACCAATAGCTTCTTCATATCTACACATCTTAGTATAAAGATTTCCTATTGCCATTAAAGATTTCGTTTTATAATTATCATGAGAATACTTTAAAGAAAGTTCATAGTATTCTAAAGCTTGATAATAATCTTTTCCTTTTTCATAAATTGCGCCAAGTTCATAAAAAGCAGGAGCACTAACTGCGTATCTCATAACTGCTAATTTAAAGAATCTTTCTGCTTCATCTATTCTATTAAATTTAGACATTACTTTACCTGCACAGAAAAATATTTTAGCATTAATATTATCAATACCACATGCTTCTTCATATTTTTTATATAAATTCAAAAAATCTAAAAACATTCCTTTTTGATAGTAATCTAATAATTTATCATACATTTCTTTTAATTTTTGCTTATCTATCGTTTCCATCAATTTATCATTTCTTTCATTTTAAATCACCAAAATTTATTTTTTATTTAAACTATTTTTACCCTTAAAAGTTTCCTTTAATGTTTTTTCATGCTCACTAATTAAAAATGGTTCTGCTAAAGAATCTTCTAACGAAATTAAATAAGAAAGCACTCTTTTAGCATCAAGTTCTCTTCTTGTCTTTTGATAAACTTTATATAGACCTAGAAAAGCTCCTTTTACTCTAATAGATAATTCTGTAGCTTCTAAATATAACTCTTCACTCTTTTTATAGTCTTTTAGCTTGTAATATAAATTACCTAACTCTAGTAAACATTCAGCACGATCAGTTTTTAATTCTGCAAACTTTAAAGCATCTGATAAAGCCCTCTTTGCTTCTTCAAAGTTATCCTGCATCAAGTATAATTTTCCCAAACTTAAATATCCTCGATAATCAAACGGACTATTTTTTATATGAATTTGAAATTGTTTTAAAGCTGCATTATAATTCTTTAAACTCATATGACAAACTCCAAGTTTTAAACGAGATACACCATCCATAGGGTCTTTGTTTAAAATAGTGGTAAAATAAGTTCCCGCTTTACTAAAATCTTTTAATCCCATATAAATAGTTCCTAAAAAATTTAATAAGTTAGCACAATTTGGTGATTTTTTTAACCCTTCATTAAGAATTTTTATTGTTTCTTCATAATCTAAGGATTTCAAATAAATATTTGCTAGAGAGCTGTATGCAGATTCTACCGCCTGCATATTATCGCTATAATTATCGATTACTTCCCAAAGATAATTTTTGGCCATATCTAAATTATATGGTGCTATGTTTGGTGATGATGAATAACATCTAGAAAGTTCAATATTTGCTTGCCAATAACCATTTGCTCTTATTTCTTCAAATATCCTAATAGCCGCATTTTTATAAAAGTAAGCAGCTAATACTTTTCCGTATTCAAAATATAAAGTTTTCCTATTTCTAGGCACTCCAAACTCACTTATATATCTTTTCATTAATGAAAGAAATTCTGAATATTTTTTCTCATGATATAAATCATGCAATTTAATACTAAAGTCTTTTTCTCTTGTACTCATAAAAACACCCCTTTTAAATTAGGTCATATAATACAATATTTATGAAAAAAAGTCAAATTTTACGGTATAATTAAGTAAGAGGTAGATATGATAAAAATTTTAATTGCTAAAACTTTTAAAGATAAATTACTAGGGCTAATGTTTCAAAAAAACATTAATTATGGATTATATTTTCCTAATGTTAATAAAATTCATACCTTTTTTATGAAAGAACCAATTGATATTATTGGTTTAGATAAAAACATGATTGTAGTAGAAAAATACTATAATATTACTCCCAGTAAAATAATAATTTTAAGAAAAAGCGCCCATACTTTAGAACTTCCTAGAGGTTACAGTAAAAATTATAAAATGAACGAAAAAATAGACCTACATTTTTAGGGCTTTATTTTTTTGCAATTTTTTGCTAAAATAACCACGTAATGAAAGGGGTATTATTATGGTGCCTGATATTAAAATATTAGATGAATCAAATAAAGTACTACATCAAGTATCTAAAGAAGTTACTTTCCCATTAGATGCTGAAACCCAAAAATTAATTAATGACTCTCTTGATTATCTTGAGAAAAGTCAGATTAAAGAATACAGTGAAAAATATGATTTAAGACCAGGAATGGGACTATCATTTGTTCAGTTAGGAATTTTAAAAAGAATATTTGTTATATCTGAAGAAATTGAAGAAGGCAAATTCAATCGTTACGTTGTAATTAACCCTAAAATTGTTAGTCAAAGTGAAGAACTTATATATGTTGGCGAAGGTGAAGGCTGTTTAAGTGTTAACCGTGAAGTTGAAGGTATTGTTCCTAGGCATGCCAGAATGACAGTTGATGCTTTTGATGAAAATGGTGATGAATATCGTATCCGTGTTCGTGAAGACATTTCCGTTGCTTTCCAGCATGAAATAGATCATTTAAATGGTATTTTATTTGTAGACAAAATAGACAAAAAAAATCCTTATAAAAATAAGAATTTAATGAGAGAGATTTAAATATCTCTCTTATCTTTTGGTTTCAATTTGATAATCATCTTCTAATGAGAACTCTACGTTTTCGTTAATCCATTCTTTTCTTGGTTCAACAACATCTCCCATTAAAACGCTTACTCTCTTTTCCGCCAAAGCGGCATCAGTTATTGAAACTTTAATTAAATTACGGGTCTTAGGATCCATAGTTGTTTCCCACAAAGGAACCGGATTCATTTCACCTAAACCTTTATATCTTTGTACTTTATAATTAGTTTTTCCTTGCGTTTCTTCCGCAAGTTCTTCATTAGTCCAGCAATAAACATGATTTTTTCCATACTCTACTTTATAAAGTGGTGGCATCGCAATATATAAATGTCCCTCTTCAATAAGAGGTCTCATAAATCTATAAAAGAAAGTAAGTAATAAGCACTGAATGTGAGCTCCATCATCATCAGCATCGGTCATAATTATAACTTTATCATAATTAATATCTTTTACTTCAAATTCCGCACCATATCCAGCCCCAATGCAATGTATCATTGTATTAATTTCTTCATTTTTAAAAATATCGGCGGTAGTCGCTTTTTCTGTATTAATAATTTTTCCTCTTAAAGGAAGAATAGCTTGAAACTTACGATCTCTACCATTTTTAGCAGTACCACCTGCAGATTGTCCTTCAACAATAAAAAGTTCATTAATTTTAGGATTTCTTGATTGAGCTGGCGTTAATTTGCCACTTAAACTTCTCGCTTCATTTTTCTTGCTCTTACCATTTCTAGCTTCTTCTCTTGCTTTTCTAGCAGCTTCCCTAGCTACTTTACTTTTAGTCATTTTTTCAATAATTGCCACGGATATTTCTCTATTTTCCTCTAAATAGTACTTTAAAGCATCATAAACAATACTTTCTACAACAGGTCTTGCCTCTGGCGTTCCCAGTTTACCTTTAGTTTGTCCTTCAAACTGAAGTAAATTTTCTGGTATTTTTAAATTAATAACTGCTGTTAATCCTTCTCTTACATCAGAGCCTTCAAAATTAGCATCCTTTGCTTTTAATAAACTATTATTTCTAGCATAATCATTAAAAGCCTTTGTAATTCCCGTTTTAAAACCAACCTCATGAGAACCACCATCAACTGTTTTAACATTATTTACAAAAGAAACAATATTTTCATTATATGAATCAGTATACTGAAGCGCAATATCCACCTCAATACTATTTTTAACTCCATGAATAGGCACAACCTTATGAAGCACATTTTTATCTTCATTAATATACTCAACAAAAGAGATTAAACCATTATCATAATGATAAGTAACTTTTTTATTATCTTCAACATCTTCAATTTCACAAGTAAGTCCCTTAAGCAAAAAAGCACTTTCTTGCATTCTTTCACATATCGTTGTAAAACTAAAACTTAAATTTTTAAAAATTTCCTTATTTGGTGCAAACGTTACAATTGTCCCTGTTTTATTAGTTGTTCCGATTTTTTTTAAAGGACTTACCACTTTACCACCATTAGCAAATTTAATTTGATGAATAGCGCCATCTCTTAAAATAGTTACTTCCATGCTATCACTTAAAGCATTAACAACTGAAGCACCTACGCCGTGAAGACCACCAGACACTTTATAACCGGCTGTTTCAAATTTACCACCAGCATGTAAAATAGTATAAATAACTTCTGGCGTACTTTTTCCGCTTTTATGCATACCTGTTGGTACCCCTCTACCATTATCCGCAACTGTTATACTACCATCTTTATTTATTCTTACACTTATTTTATTACCATAACCATTAATAATCTCATCTACTGAGTTATCAATGATTTCCCAAACCAAGTGATGCATACCTCTTTTATCAGTAGAACCAATATACATGCCCGGTCTTTTTCTTACGGCTTCTAAGCCTTCTAATATAGTTATCGAATCTTCATCGTATTTTACCATCTTGAACCACCTTAATAAATAATATCAAAAACTTAAAAAAAAGGCAAACTTAATTGCCTATTTACCTAAAATCTTTTCTTCACTTTTAATGTTAGGTATCACCATTGTATCTTCTAAACCAACACTTTTCATAATGTTTTCTAGTTCACTATCAATTTTTTCTGTCTCATTACTTGTCTCTTTACCAGATGCTGCATTTTGATTATGAAGTCCCTTTAATTTTTCTAATCTACTTCTAAGTTCATCATTAGAAACAAAATCCTTCTTTTCATTACTTTCAGTTGATAATTTACTAATTTCTTCTTTCATAAACTTAGGTTTAATTTCTTCTTTATCTTCTGATTTAAAAGTAGTATCTACTGTCTCATCTTGTTTATCTAAATGATTTGCTTCAATCCCACTAATAACAGCTGATTCTAAAGTTGGCTTTTCCGTTTCTTTAATGCTTAATAACTCCCCAATTGACTTTTCACTATCAGAAAAATTATTTAATAACTGATCTATATCACTAGTACTAGCTTGTATCCTTTCAGTGCTTGCATTATTTAAAGTATCATGATCCACTTTCGGCTTTTCATCTATAGAAACGCTGCTTTCTTTTTCATCTTCTGTCTTTTCTAAAGGTACATCCACTTTTTTAATTATGCTTTCCTTTAAATTTTCATTATAATCACTTTTAATATCCGCACTTTTATCTAAATAAACTGAAGACTCTTCTTCTTCATTCTTATCCTCTTCACTAGACTCCGGTTTCATAAGCATATCATTAAATGTCATCGTCTCAGTTAAAGGTTCTTTTTCGGTTACTACTGGTGTTTCTTCTGTTTTTATTTCTTCTTTTATATCCTTATTAACCGGTTTACTTTCTTCTTTAACTTCTTCTTCCTTAGCTTTTTCTTCTGATCCTAAATTCTGAATATCTTTTTCTTTACCCTTTTTGCCTATACTAGCAAGAGTTGTTATAATTAAAACTAAGAAAAGAAGCGCTAAAGAACCAAGTATTACATAAAAAATTATTGAAGCAGTTTTATCTGTCATTATAAAATCTAAAAATTTATTAAACTTTTCCATTTTCTTTCACCCTTTTACTCTATTAACATTCTAACAAAAATCTAAATAAATATCAATTCATTATTTAGAAACTTTTGATAAAGTAATATCTGTTTTATTATAAATTGTTTCACCTTTAACTGTCTTTGCTTCAATTATAAAATATAATCCATTATCTAAAGCTTTTATTTTTTCTTTGGTTAAAAATTTTTCATTATCCCAAAGTGATGTAAAATTAAATGAAGTTGTACTTTCAATAATATTTTTTAAAGAAAAACCATCATCATCACTATCTTCCGCGATAATTAATTCTTTATATGTATCATTTACTTTTACATAATAACCAATTTTATATGATTTAACTTTTACATCATCTTTTAACATATATTTATTATTACTACCCACAAAAACATTCATATCATAATCAAGATTAATTACCCCATTATAAACACTTACATAATCATCTGATGCATAAAATAAATATGTTTTATGTTTACTTAAAATACCTTGCATATAAATAATAAGTACCACCACAAGGATTATTAACACAATTAAAATTGGTTGATAAGAACTCATAAATTTTTTTAAAAATTTTTTCATAAACTACTCCTTTAACTCAATATTTATTATAGTATCTGGTAAAATAGTCTCACCCTCATTAACCGAACTACTAACTATATTACCATATCCATTAATATTATAAGATAAATGAGCCAAATTAGCAAAAGAAATAAATTCCCCGCTAGACCAATTAATCACATTTGGCATTACTATATTACTTCCATTAGTATTTATAAAAACTTTACTGCCTATTAAAACACTTGTACTTTTACTAGGATACTGACCTATTACGGTATCACCATCACCAATAACTATTGGTGTTAATCCTTTACTTTCAATTAAACTCTTAGCATCATTAACACTTTTATTTAAATAATTATCTGTTAGCTGTATTTTATTATTATCTGTATTTGATTCACGGTATGATAGGTTTTTATATTTTGCTACTGATTCTACTACTTTTTTAACAATAGTTCCCATCGTGCTAGATGGTGACTGAAATCTTTTTACGGACAAATAAATAATATACTGTGGATCTTCTTTGGGAAATATTCCGGCAAAAGAACGTATATTAGCATACTGTCCACTTGCATATTTACCATTTGAATTAGCATATTGTGCTGTTCCAGTTTTTCCAATTAGTCTTACTGCATCCGTATGATATTTTTTACCTGTTGCTGCATTATCATCTCCATTAACCGTCTTATCCATTAAATCAATGATTTTTTGAACAGTACTTTCACTAACAACCTTACATACTTCTGTTCTTTTTCCTTCATACACAACTTCATTAGTCGCTGTATTTACAATCTTACTAACAACATATGGCTTTATTACTACTCCATTATTAGTTATTGAAGTAAGAGCTTGAATATTTTGAATCGGTGTTGTAGTAATACCCTGACCAAAAGAAGCACTAGCAAGTTCACTACCATAGTAAAATTCTATTTTACCATTATATTCATTTGATAGCTCAATATCAGTTTTTTTACCAAAACCAAACTTTTCATAGTATTCATAAAGTTTATCTTTACCCAGCTTTTGAGCTAATAACACCGCGGCAACGTTAGATGAATAAGTAAAACCGGTATCAAAATTAATTTTACCCCAGCCTTTAGTGTTCCAATCGCTTATCTTAAAGCCATCAACCGGAATTGATCCAGATTGATATTCTTCTTCGCCATTATAAATGCCTTCTTCAATCGCCGCCATAAATGAAAATATTTTCATTGTACTTCCTGGTTCATAAACATAACTTGTAAGGGGATTTTCATAATTTTTTATATTTAATGTATTAGGATTAAAAGATGGACTAGAAGCAGAAGCCACAATTGCTCCCGTCTTCGCATTAGCAATTGTCATTGTTACCCAGTCGATTCCGGCCTCCTCAAACTCTGACACCGCATTTTCTAAATAAAGCTGAATATTTGAATCAAGAGTTAAATATATATCAAAACCATCTAGTGCTTCAGTTGTACTTTCCGGAGTATTCGCAATTTTATAACCATAAGCATCTTTTTGGTAAATCGTCTTACCATCAGTCCCCTTTAACTCACTATTGTATTTTCCTTCAATTCCTAATTCTCCGACAATTTCATCATCATCATTCTTTTTAGCATAACCAATTAAATAAGAAGCAAAATCCCCCATCGGATAATCTCTCTTAGTGCTTTTAATAAACCCAATTCCTGGTAAATCTAATTCTTCAATTTTTTGTTTTAATAACTCAGTTATATTACGACCACCTGGTCCCAGTTCCACCTGATATAAGTTAGCATTAAGCATTTTTAAAATACTTTCGACGCTCATATTAATTAATGGACTAAGAGCTTCGGCAGTCATTTGTTTATCTACTACATGATGTGGATGAGTAATATCTGTTGTTCTAGATGCTGACAAATATGCTACAACAGTATAAGATCTTACATCTTGAGCAAGTATTTCTCCTGCAACATCATAAATACTTCCTCTTTTAGCATGGATGGTTTTTATTGCTGTTGTTCTTGAAAGTGCAAATTTATGTAGATCCATTCCATCCACACTAGGGCTTACCGCCACATAAATAAGTTTAGCAATTATTAAAGCAAAAAAAGCAGCAACTGCTACTAAAATATATCCATCAATTTTTATAGAGTTGATACTTCTCTTCACTTTATCACCTTTATTTTACAACTACAATATTTTCGTTTTGATAACTTAAACCATACTCTTTAGCAATATCTTGAATATTTGATAAAGAAGCAAGTTCATTAATTTTCATACTAATACTTTCGTTAATCGTTTCTTGCTTTTCAATTTTATTTTTTATACGTTCTACTTCAATATTACTTTTTGAAAGCATACTTTTTGAATATACAATTAAAACAGGAGAGCTTACTACTAAAAGTCCAATCAAAAGCACCATAAATCTATCAATTCTGCGCATTTTTACTTTCTTTTTAGTTTTTCCCATTTTTATTCATACCCTTTCAATTATTCTTAATTTAGCACTGCGGCTTCGACTATTTACCATAAGTTCTTCTTCACTCGGTAAAATAGGTTTTCTATTTATTAATTTTATCTTTGCTTTATATTCATCTGGAATATTTGGCATTCCTCTATATATATTATCTACTTCACTTAATTTTTTAAATGTTTGTTTTACAATGCGGTCTTCTAAAGAATGAAATGTAATAACACATAATCTTCCCTTTGGTTTAAGTAAATTAACCGCATCCATAAGTGATGATGATAAAACATTTAATTCATCATTTACTTCAATTCTAATTGCCTGAAATATTTGTCTTTCAGGATGATTATTATAAAAATATTTAGTCGGTACATTATGTTTTATAACTTCTACTAACTGAAGTGTTGTTTCAATAGGCGCTTCATTTCTTGCTTTTATTATTCCTTTAGCAATACTCCTTGAATATTTTTCCTCACCATACTTAAAAAATATTTCCATTAGATTTTCTTCGGTATAAGTATTTACAACTACTTTAGCATCTAACTTTGATGATTTATCCATTCGCATATCTAAAGGTGCATCATTCATAAATGAAAAACCACGCTCCGCTTCATCAATCTGCGGACTAGATAAGCCTAAATCATAAACTATACCATCTACTTCACTTACATTTTCTTCCCATAATTTTTCTTTCAAATTAACAAAATTTGAATAAATTATTTTAAAATTGCTTCCAATTTTTGAAAGTTCATTTTGACTAAAATGAATCGCATCTTCATCTTGGTCAAAGGCGAATAGGAAACCCCTTCTTAATCGCTTTAATATTTCTTTTGAGTCTCCCGCATAACCAAGCGTACAATCTACATATACACCATCTGGATTAATATTTAAACCGTTTATAAGTTCATCTTTAAGTACACTATAATGTTTCATAATCATCACTCTTAAAAAGATGTTCTGCAATTTCTGCTAGATTATCTTCGTTCTCCTCAAAGAAATTATTCCATGAATCCTCCGCCCATATTTCTAATCGGTCGTTTGCGCCGATTATAACACATTTACTTGTTAAACCGGCGTAACTAACCAATGGGGAGGTAATGTTAATTCGACCTTGTTTATCGAATTCACATTCTGCAGCTCCTGATAGAAAGAAACGGGTAAAATTACGAGCATCTTTATTTGTAAAAGGCAAAGACTTTAAACGCTTTACTATTTTTTCCCATTCAGTTAGAGAATAAACAAATAAGCATTTTTCAAGTCCGCGAGTTACAATAAATTTTTCTCCTAGTTCATAACGAAACTTAGAAGGAATTATTAATCGTCCTTTATCATCAATGTTATGATGATATTCTCCCATTAACATCTCAATCCCCCACTTTCTTCCACATCATGCCACTGTCTACCATAATATTACAATAAAGAAAGAAATTGGGCAAGTGTTTTTTCTTAAAAAACAAAAAAATATGCCGTTTGACATATTTTAATGTAAAGTATTTATATTAAATTTAATTTGAAATAAAATTTATATTTTTAATTAGATTTTATCGGTCAATTGAAATTGGCGTTATCCTAAACTATTCTTTATTACAATCATCCTTAAATTTATCATAATTCATGCTGTTCATAACGTTTTGACGAGATAATTTTGTTCAATTTTAACATTTTGACAACAGAAAGCAAAATTTACTATTATTCATAAGCATTTACCCTTATTCCATTTGCCGACTCTTTGACACCGCTAACATTATTTATTATTGTAATCCAATTACTATTATCAGGTGAAACATATAAACTATGATTATTGTAAGATCTTTCATCTCCATAATAATGCCAAATCGCTATCTCGTCTATATTCTGAATACCTCCTACGTCAATTGTAGCACATGCTTCTTTTGCTTCAGTAGCAGTCGTACTATAATCTACATCAGCATAATTTTCTGTTGTTATATCACCATCAGTCATTCGAGAAATAGGCTTTTCTGTATTTATTTCTGTTACTCCATTAGGTGTTTTTCCAAAAGCTAAATTTACACCATCTTTTATAATTTGAAATTCTACCCAGTGATTCCATATATTAACATCACTTCCTTTTATACAATCCTTAACATATCTCACATTGTTAAAGTTGGTATTTCTAGTAGGATTATTTTTAGATATAAATATTATTTTAGCTTTACCATTACCACTGTTTGTTGCTGCTGTCATAGAACCATTTATAAAATATTTACCACTATAATGAAGGGTATTATTTGTATGAGTACGATCACTTGATGATGTTATGGCGTTTACTCCGCCATACCCACTGATAAATGATGAACCGCCAGCAGCAGAAGCCGTTACTAAAGAACCAGCATATCCACTAGAACCTCCATAGTAGCCACCACCACCACCTGGACTGTATCCCCACTGTGCAGAATAAGTACCATTATATCCGCCAATACCAAACATCCCCATTACAGTACCATTGGCGTTTCCTCCAGATATTTGTGTTCCTCCTGTAGCAGCGGGTATATTATTTGAATTTTGTTTAAAAACTGTCCCGCTTATCCCAATTAACGTGCCTCCACCGCCACCATCATTAACATAACCATTCCCATCCGCATTTTGGCCTCCGCCACCACCGGCAGCTACCATTATTCTTGAATTCAAACTTTCATCATTATTCCATTCACCTGACATTAATCTTATATCAGTAGCACCACCACCATTAGCATTTAAAGACGCACTTGATGTTGCTAATTGGCCACGACCACCACCATTAAAACATAAATTTTCCTTAACACCATTATAATTTTCTCCCGTATAAATATAAATTTTTTCACTTTTTTCTAAATATATTATTCCACTTGTATATGCACCATTACCACCTGCTCCTGTTACACTATTGTATGTTGCATTTCCTCCACTTGCACCCCATAACTCAGCTTTATAATATCCTGAATAAGGAATGCTTAATTCCTGTGAACTATTAACAAAAGTAAAATCCCATGTTTGCTGCCATAACGCTTTTATACTTACATTATTTTTATCAAATGTAAATTTATTATCAGTTATAACAATATCACCAGATATTACTTCCCATCCAGCAAAAATTGAATCTGTCTTTGTAACATCTACTAATTCTAAAATGTCATCTTCATAATATTTATCTGCAAATGACTGCGTTGTGCTTCCACCATTTAAATCTACTGTTAGTGTTACTTGTTTTTTCCATGTTGCTTCTATAACGACACTTTCAGTATTTATGTTTAAGTTGTTGCCATCAAGTGTGCCATCACCACTGGTTATCTTCCAGCCGTTAAACTTGTATCCTTCTTTGGTTGGCTCAATTAAAGTTATTTTTTCACCTTTGCCATAATCATCTTTAATAGTTTGAGTAGTACTTCCTCCATTTAATTCTAATGTAAGGGTTAATCCCCCTTGGTAGTATGCTTTTAGAGAAATATTTTCTTTACCAATGGTTAAATAGTTATTCTCATCTAAAGTGGCATCACCAGCTGTTATTTCCCACTTTGTAAAGTGATATCCTGCTTTAGCAGGTACTGGTAATTTTATCTTCATTCCTTCCCTATAGATTTCGTTTAATTCTTGTAGTAAATTGCCTCCATCTAAATTTGCAGTTATTGTTTTTTGTCCTACATTTTTTATTGGCTTGGTATTAATAATAATGTTTCCAGAAAAACTCTTTTGCATTTCAGAATCACTGGCTGTTCCATCTACCCATAAAACTAATTTATAGTCTTTACTAGCATTATTTTCTAAGCCATCATTTCTAAAAATATATGTTTTCTTATTATTATATGTTTCACCTTCAACTCTATCGGTTAAAAGAACCGGCTCTCCAGTATTTTCGGCAACTGTAAATATTGTTTTAACATATTTATCTTCTAAAGTATTATCTTTGTTTATAGCTAAGCCTATAGAATACTCAACGTATGTTCCACATTTATTGGTTAAAGTAAAAGTATATGGTGTGTTCTTGCTTCCTCTTTCATCGGTCATTGGATATGTATTTAACAAGCTTATAGTATTCTTTTGATTAGAAAATTCTAATTCTAAACACTTTAGAGTTTCAATGGTATTAGTTCCTTCTTGGGATGCTGATGTTGTAAAGATGGCATAAGTTGTTCCCGCCACAGTAATAATTCCAATTATTATCAAAATTATATATATTATTTTCCTTTTATATAGAAAACTTCTCACCTTAAAATCACCCGATATTTTCTATATAATTGTACTAATAACCCCCCCCATGTCAAGTTAATATCGCGCATATAAAAAGTCTATGATATTAACCACAAAAAGTGATAAATCATAGACTATGCTCTAACATCACGAATGACAACTACACCGGAACCTCCTGCCGTACCGTTTGAACTGTTTCTTCCGGCTCCGCCACCACCGCCGCCAGTGTTAGCATATCCATATGATGTCCCAACTATACCAGAACCATAAGCTCCACCGCCGCCACCATTTCCACCTCTTGAATATTCATAAGCATCTCCTCTAGTGCAACCCGACGTTGTACCTTCACCAAATTCACAAGTTGTTGTTCCTTGACCGTTACATTCTCCATTCCAGTTTTTAGGTGCACTATTTCCATATCTACCACCAGCAGAACCGGATGACTCCTCTAAGGCACCGCCACCACCACCAGAGCCACCATTTCCATTTGCATAACCTCCGGATGCACTATATCCAAAAGCTGATGATGCACCACCATTACTAGCTCTACCGCCTCCAGCTCCAACCGTAATAGCGTAACTTGTTGTATTATCTAATCTCAAGCTTTTCTTCGTAGTTGTATAACCGCCACCACCACCTGGGCCACCAAACTCACTACCGTTACCAGATTTATATCCATTACCTCCGCCGGCACCGCCGCCAACTAAGAAGGCATCTATATACATAAGACCATTAACACTCAAAGTTCCACTTGACAAAAATTTTAATCTCCAAGTGTGCTTTCCATTCGCATCCTCAGTATCCTGTATTAAACTACAATTTCCGGTATATTTTATAATTGGATCAGTTGGCTTAGTAGTTGTAAGGTTTGCACAATCGTATCTATTTATTAACACTTCATATGTTACCTTTAATACTTCTGTAAAATCTACTCTACATGTTGTTAAACTCTTATCTAAATCAAATACATCCACAACCCAGCCTTTACCACTAATGAATTTAAATATTCCTCTAGCCGGCGAAGTACTTCCATCTTTGTATAAACAAGTTACGCCAGTTTCATAATTGGGTTCTGTGGGAAAGGTTTCTACTTCTACCCCATCAACGTATGCAACTATCGTAACATTACCATCCAAACTACCAGGTTTAAATTTATTAGTTATTTGATTTGTAAGAACTAAATCGTTATGAATATAACCCACATTTAAATTTATTTGTACATAATAATCCTTATTATCTTGATTATCAGTTACTAAAATTACTGATTTTTTCTCATTCGATAAAATAGTACCATTAATTGTAGGTGTATCAATATGATATGCAATAGATATACTATTTGGAGTATCTATAAAATTTGTACAATTTACATCTGTACACACTTTATAAGTTATTTCATACTTTGAATCTATATTATTTAAGGAAGTTAAAACAATGTTAAATTGTTCGGTTTTTCCCGATTTAAGTAATATTATTCTATCTCCAATTACTGTATTTGTTGCTTCTTTTGTTCCTACACTCTCATCTTTTACAACTTCATTTATAATCATGTTATACTTTAAATCTTTAATTGTTATATTAGAACCAACTACATTTTTTTCTTGCGTTATCAAACTAAATGTCATATTTAAAATTAAACAAAATAAAACTAAAACAGAACAAAAAGTTAAATATAAAATGCGTTTATTTCCTTTCATTCTTCTTAAAATATTACCTATTTTTCCTTTATAAATATTCATAGAAAATCACCCGATATTTTCTATATAATTGTACTAATACCCCCCACCCCATGTCAAGTTAATTTTATGCATATAAAAAGTCTATGGTATTAACCAAATATTGTGGCAACCATAGACCATTTAACCTTAGGATATTTATCCTGCAATTCTAATTATATCTTGAATCGTAATATAAACCATTAAAAGCATTAATAAGAAGAAACCAACTGTATGAAATGTATTTTCTACTTTAGGATTAACTTTACTTCCCTTAATAGCCTCAATAACTACAAATAATATTCTGCCCCCATCAAATGCTGGAAATGGTATAGCATTTATAACCGCTAAATTAACACTTAAATAAGCTGTTAAATATAAAATACTTTGAAATCCTATCTTCGCACTTTGTCCTACAACCGTATACATTCCCACCGGACCAGATAAACTAGATAAACCTAATGACCCTTTTATTAATGATGTAATTATTAACCACATACTTGATACAATAGAACCTAATTTAACAAAAGCATACTTTATTGCATTACCAAAACCACTATATGTTGTATCTCCCACACCTACACCAAATATCTTAGTTTCATTACCTTTTTCATCAGTAGTAATTTTAGGAGTTACATCATATTTCTTGATACTTCCATCCTTTTTCTCAACTACAAATTCATATTTATTATCTTTATTTTTTAAATTAATAACAATTGTAAGTTTATCCCAAGTATTTACTTTTATACCATTAACTTCTTTTATCCTATCTCCAACTCCAATACCAGCATCACTTATAGGATAACCTTCTGGGGCATAACCAACAACTGATTTTTGTTCTGAATAACCCCAAATTAAAGCCTGAATAAATAAAATTACAAAGGCTAAAATTATATTCATTGTAACACCAGCAATGAGAATTAAAAATCTTTCCCATTTAGAGCGATTACACATATATTCGCTTTTCTTTAATTTTAATTCTTTATTATCCTCATCAACTTCTCCCGCCATAGCACAAAAGCCACCAATAGGAAATAATCTTAAAGAATATTCCGTTGGATCATTTTTGTTTTTTCTTTTAAAGGAAAATAGCTTCGGACCCATGCCAATGGCAAATTCACTAACATAAACATGACAAGCCTTAGCTGCTAAGAAATGGCCAAACTCATGTACAAATACTAAAACCCCAAGAATTAATATTAAATATAATAATGTTAACATCTCATCCTCCTAGAACATATTTATAAAAAGCATAAACGCTATTGCTACAAATAATTGACTATCTATTCTATCTAGTACTCCACCATGACCTGGAATCAAATTACTAAAATCTTTTATATCATGATTTCTCTTAATTGCACTAAAGAATAAATCTCCTAAATGACTTACTACTGTCAGTATTAATATTATTCCCATTAATTTAAAAATATTAATGCTTCCAATAAAAGTTACATAATAAACACACATCATAAATGTCCCCATAAAAGAACCAGTAATAAATCCTTCCAAACTCTTTTTAGGGCTTATAGCTGTTATCTTATGTTTACCAATAAGCATGCCTCCGATGTATGCAAAAGTATCAGTAATAATAGGTATTAAAATCATAAACAAGAAATATTTAAGTCCCATACTTCTAATTAAAATCATATAATTTAAACCTAATCCCACTAAAAATATAAAACCAAACAATTTAAATGCATCGCTAGTAGTATATTTCTTCTTTTCTTGATAGAAAATTACCGGAATAAATATCATTAACATTATAAGTGATAATAATTTATAATCAAGTCCAAAAGCAATTGTATTACTATCAAAATTACTATATACCAAAGATATAAGTGCCATAAAGCCCAAAAATCTAACTACTAATGGATACTTATATAAACTAGTAATTTCTTTATAAGCGAAAATACTTATAACCCCCACACATAATGCAAAAGGTTTACCACCAAGAATTAAAAATGGTACTAAAACAAGCATTAAAACTACTGCACTAATTATTCTTTTTTTCATTAGTTACCTCCGAACCTTCTATGACGATTACTATATTCTTCTAACGCTTTATCAAATTCATCATTATTAAAATCAGGAAAATAAACTTTAGGAAAATATAACTCCGCATAACTTATTTGCCATAACATAAAGTTTGATATTCTCATCTCACCGCTAGTTCTAATTACAAAATCTAAATCTGGTAAATCTTGATATAAGCATTTAGCAAAGTTTTCTTCATTTATTTCTAAATCACTATCTTTCAATTTCTTTACAGCATCAATTATTTCTGCTCTGCCCCCATAATTTAGACAAACATTTAACACTCCGCCAGTATTATTTTTAGTCATTTCCATTACTTTGCATATACACTGCCACACATTACTTTTAAGTCTTTCTCTTTTCCCAGAAAAGACTATCTTAATGTTATTTTCATCTAACTCCTTCGCTCTTTCATTAAAAAACTTAATAATTAGTCCCATTAAATAACCGACTTCCTCTTCTGAACGGTTAAAATTTTCGGTTGAAAAAGCATATATACTTAAATATTTAACACCCGTAGCAAAAACATGTTTAGCAAGTTCCATTATATTGTTAGCACCAGCTAAGTGACCATCAATTGATTTTTTGCCTCTTTCTTTAGCCCAGCGTCTATTGCCATCCATGATAATTCCCACGTGATTTGGTATTTTTAATTCTTCCATATTGTCACCTAAAAACATTATATAATTATTTTATCTTAAAAGCAAAGAAAAAGGATTATTTTGAAAAATAATCCTCATAAAATTTACTATTCTTCACTAAACTGAGCATTATAAAGTTTAGCATAAAAACCATTTTTCTCTAAAAGTTCTTCATGAGTTCCTTGCTCTACAATATTTCCCTCATTCATAACTAATATTAAATCAGCATTTTTAATTGTTGATAATCTATGTGCAATAATAAATGAAGTTTTATTTTTAGATAGTTTATCCATCGCTTTTTGCACAAGTTCTTCTGTTCTTGTATCTACGTTGCTAGTCGCCTCATCCAAAATCAAGAATGGCGCATTTTCCATCATACCTCTTGCAATAGTTAAAAGCTGTCTTTGACCAGAAGAAACACTATCATTATCCGTTAAATATGAGTCATATCCATTTGGAAGTGTTTTAATAAAATGATCAACTCCTACATATTTACAAACTTTATGAATCTCTTCATCACTTATATCTTTCATGTTATATACAATATTTTCTTTTATGGTTCCTTCAAATAACCAAGTATCTTGTAAAACCATCGTAAATAATTCATGAATGTTATATCTGGTTAAATCTTTAACATTTATTCCATCGATATAAATATCACCATCTTTTATCTCATAAAACCTCATTAATAAATTAACTAAAGTTGTTTTCCCTGCTCCCGTCGGACCAACAATCGCAATTTTTTCACCCTTCTTTGCTTTCAATGAGAAATTTGTTATTGTATCTTTTTCATTTCCATCATATCTAAAGTAAACATTTTTAAATTCAATATTTCCTTTAGCGTCCTCTTTAGAAAGTTTAATTTTTTTATCACTTTCATCACTAAGTTCTTCTTCATCTAAAATTTCAAAAACTCTTTCACTAGCCGCAGCTACTTGTTGCATACTTGCCATTGCTTGGGCTATTTGTGATAAGGGTGACGTAAATAATCTAACATATATAATAAAAGCTATAATTGTACCAAAACTAATTACCCCTTTAGTTGCTAAAACAGCTCCTACTATACACACAACTACATAACCTAAGTTTCCAATAAACTGCATCATTGGTGGCATTAAACCTGATAAAAATTGACTAATAAAATTTGCTTTATATACTCTATTATTTAAATCGTCAAACTTATCTTCAAAAACAACTTCAGCATTATATGCTTTTATAACGTTCATTCCAGAATATGCCTCTTCAATATGAGCATTTAATTTACCAAGTTCTCCTTGTCTTAAAGCAAAATATTTTTGACTCTTAGATAAAACAAGTCCCATAAATATAAAGCCAAATAAAGAAGCGAATATTGCTGTAAGTGCCATTATCCAGTTAGTTGCAAACATCATTATAATACTACCTATAAATAAAGTAACTGAAGCCACTAATGTTGATAGTGAATTGTTCATTGATTGAGCTACTGTATCTATATCATTAGTAATTCTCGATAAAACATCTCCAATTTGATTTTTATCAAAATACTTTAAAGGCAATTTATTAATTTTTAATACTACTCTTTCTCTAAGACTTCTTGCAAAATTATTTGATACAATTGTCATTGAAATACCTTCAAAATATTCAAAAACTGTACTAAGCATAAACATTATAAAACAAACAGTTGCTAAATTTTTAACCCTTACTAAATCAACATCTGTTGATAATACTTTTTGTACGTTTATAGGAAGATTCTTAAGTTTTTCACTCATCTTTTGATTATCATTACTTAAACTTGCTGCTATTTTCATTAAATTAATTTGATCTTCCGTTGTTATTACAGTACCATCTATTTCATATGGTTTAAATATATCATTTATTAAATTAACGGATAACTCAGTGTAATCCTTCGTTTCCATAAAGGAAACTAAACTCTGACAATCTATACTATTTACTTCACTACAATACTTTTTTTGCAGTGCTTTTATATTTTGTTCATTAAAAGAGTTAGTCATTTTATCTTCTATAGTTTTTAAATTATCTTTATTTACTACTAGTGAAAACGATACTTCATCAACTACTTTTGATAAATACTTAGGAGAAACAATTGATAAAACTGCTCCAAATACTGCTAAAACCATCGCAATTATTATTAAAACTTTAAATTCATTTAAAGAAAGTAATAATCTTTTAAGTGAGCCTTTTAAATCTTTTGCTTTTTCTAAACCACTATTTCTTTCTCTATGCATTTTGAAGTTCCTTTCTAGATAACTGTGATAAAGCAATTTGTTTATATACTTCACAAGTTTTCATAAGTTCTTGATGTGTACCAATACCAACACATTTTCCTTCATCTAAAACTACAATTTTATCAGCATGAAGAATTGTTCCAATACGGCTTGCTACAATTAAAGTACAAGCATTCTTAGTTATCTTTTTTAAATTACTTCTAACTAATTGATCTGTCTTATAATCAAGTGCTGAAAATGAATCATCAAAAACATAAATATCTGGACGTTTATATACTGCTCTCGCAATCGCTAATCTCTGTTTTTGACCACCAGAAATATTAGTTCCACCTTGAGCAATATGAGTATCATAATTTTTATCCATTTTTAAGATAAATTCCTCTGCTTCACTCACCTTAGCTCCTGTTTTTATCATTTCCATATTTTGTACTTTATCCGCCAAAGCAATATTATCCTTAACGTCTCCACTAAATAAAACAGCTTTTTGTGGAACATAACCAAACTTACTATATAGATAATTCAAATTATAATCTTTAATATTTTTACCATTAATAAGCACTTCTCCTTTAGTTACATCATAAAATCTTAAAACTAAATTAACTAAAGTACTTTTACCACTACCAGTCGAACCTATAAAAGCAATTGTCTCACCCTTATTAACTTTAAATGAAATATCTTTTAATACATCTTCTTCTGCATCTGGATATTTAAAAGATACATTTTTAAATTCTACTGATACATCATCATCATTTTTATCTTTATATTGGATTAAACTGCCACCTTTTACTCCTATATTAGTATCTAATACTTCATTTATTCTTTTAGCTGAAACTGTAGCTCTTGGCATCATAACAAAAATCATCGCCAACATTAAAAATGACATTATAACTTGAGTAGCATAAGAAGTAAATACTACCATATCACTAAAGATCATTATCTTATCATACATAATTGAATTGTTAATTAGTGTCGCTCCAACAAAATAAATTGCAAGAGGAAGCATATGCATTATAAAATACATTACTGGCATCATAATAGAAAATGTCTTTTGATTAAATAATTGCTGATTTGTTAAGTCATTATTAACTTTAGCAAACTTCTCTTCTTGAAATTTTTCCGCATTAAAAGCTCGAACAACTCTAATACCTGTCAAGTTTTCTCTTGTAACACTATTTATCTTATCCGTTAATTTTTGGACAATTTTAAATTTAGGAAATACAATTAATGTAATAGTTATAATAGTTACTAATAATATTACCACTGCTACCCCTGTAATAATACTAAATTCAAAGTTTTTATTTACTATTTTATTAATCGCCCAAATTGCCATTATAGGTGCTTTTATTAATAATTGTAAACCCATTCCCAAAACCATTTCTAACTGGGTAATATCATTTGTTGTTCTAGTTATTAAGCTACTTGTACTAAATTTCTTAATGTCACCAGAGCTTAAACTTTCAACTTTTCTATAAAGCCTACTTCTAGTATTAAGCGAAAAATCAGAAGAAACTCTCGCCATCAAGAAACCTACTAAAATAGCAGCTACTAAGCTTCCAAAAGCACATAAAAGCATATATCCTCCATTAAGAAGAATATCTTTCATCTCGCTTCCTGCTGTTTGTACTAAAGTTGTTATTTTACTCATATAATCAGGCATCTTTAAATCTAAATAAACCTGTGAAACAATAAATAAGACTGCTATTAAAAATAATAACCAATCTTTTAATTTTAAATTCTTAAATAATCTTATCATATAATCCTTTCTTAATCTAACACTGTTAGATTGTATCTCTTCTTTTAAATAAAGTCAACAAAAAACATAACTTAACACTAAGATAAACTGTAAAATAAAGAACAATTTATTCAATTAGATACTACTTTTAATTATATATATCAACATCCATTGAGAATTTTTGCCGTTTCCGTCACTTTTTCTCAATGAAATATATGTATAGAAACAAATACTAATGTTGTATAATAATAAAATTTTTAATAAAGTTATTCTATTTAAAAATATAAAAAGATGTATTACTAATCACAAAATATTATTTCATGATCTTTATATGTAATACATCTATTATCATCAATTTTTTCTTTGCTCTTAGGATCAAAAAGCACCTCTAAATACTCTTTATCATATAAATCCTTTAATGTTATATTATTCTCACACTTACCTTCATTGTAACATAGCTTAGCAGCTTCTTTTATTTTATTATCAATTACCAAATATTCCTTTTTATAATGATTATTTAAATTTTTTCCTGCAGATAATAATAAAATAACGACGATGAAAGCCACAATTAAGTATATTACTATTTTACTTTTTTTCTCCATAGTAATTCTTAATAAATTCCTCTCTATATTCTAAAATACTATCATTTTTAATAGCGTCCCTTAATTCTTTAGTTAAATTTACTAAATAATTAATATTATGAATAGACAATAATCTTGCTCCAAATGTTTCTTCTGCATTTAATAAATGTTTTATGTATGATTTAGTATAATGCTTACACGCATAACAATTACATTCTTCACTTATCGGCGTAAAATCTTCTTTATATTTAGCATTTTTTAAATTTATTTTTCCATATTTAGTAAGAGCATGTCCATGGCGTGCTAATCGAGTTGGGCTTACACAATCAAAAATATCAATACCCCTTATGACATTTTCTACTAAATCTATCGGATCTCCTACCCCCATCAAATATCTAATCTTATTTTCCGGTAAATATTTAGTGCTCATTTCCACCATTTTATACATGGTAGGTTTATCCTCACCAACACTAGTGCCACCAACACTATATCCATCAAAATCAAGTTTAATAAGCTCTTCTGCACAATGTTTTCTTAAATCCTCATATTCTCCACCTTGAACAATTCCAAATAAACTTTGTCTTGGATTATTAAAAACATCTTTACCTCTTTTTGCCCATCTTAAAGTTCTTTCTACGCTTTGTTTACAGTAATCATAGGTTGCCGGATATCCAATACACTCATCAAAACTCATCGCTATATCACTATCTAATTTATTTTGAATTTCAATTGATTTTTCTGGAGTAAGAAATAAAGCATCACCATTATATTGATTTTTAAATTTTACCCCTTCTTCAGTAATATCTTTTCTCTTAGCTAAACTAAATACTTGAAACCCACCACTATCTGTAAGTATCGGACCGTTCCAGTTCATAAATTTATGTAAGCCGCCCGCATGATCAATTACATCTTCACCAGGTCTAAGCCACAAGTGATAAGTATTAGCAAGTATAATTCCGCAATCTATTTCTTTAAGTTCTTCCGGAGATAATGTTTTAACTGTTGCTTGTGTTCCTACTGGCATAAACATGGGAGTTTCATATTCCCCATAATTAGTTTTAATTTTACCTAATCGTGCATTAGTATTTTTTTCTTTTTTTAATAACGTATATTCAATCTTCATAATAATCATTCCTTGCTCCTTGATTATATAATAAATAAAACTAAATTAAAAGAAAAAGTCATTAGAATCTTTCTAACAACTTAATGACATCTATGAACTTATGATAAAAGGATCACTAGAAGTGCCGGTTCCAGCAGATATAGTAATTGTTGGTATAAGAGAAATAGCGGGACGAACAGCGTAAGTAGTGCCAGTCTTCCAACTGTCTTCAATACCACCAGTAGTACTGACACACACAAAGAAAGCAGCGTCATTAGAATTAAAGTGTGATGGCGACATAGTCCACCACCATGAACTGCTTGTATTCTCATATAAGTAATAAGAATTATTTGTTGATTCTCTTACACCACCAGCAAACACAACTTCATCTGCAGATAATAGTCCAATTTTATAACCATTTAGTTTTCCATTTCCATTTATAGTATCATTCGCTGTATATTTTGATAACTTTCCTCCTAAATTATCTTTTGGGCATACTAACGTTGGACCAGTTCCACCTGGATTACCTCCTGAAGCGACAAATCTTGATGTAGCACTATAATAATTAACATTGGTGCCTACTCCATAATTTGTTCCGATTGTTCCTATGCTCCATGGGTTATATGATGTGCTTTTATATGTACTTTTGTCTCCACAATAGATGACATCTGCTAGTTTATCAGCGTAACTTTTTAAGTTAGAATCATACCAACTCTTTAAATTAATAAGTATTGTACTATCGTTTTTATTTTCATGCTCCGCTGCATATGTACTTGATCCAGGGGTTCCATACATAAATCCTACATAAGCATTTTTATTTTTTGAAGCATTAAATACACTTGTGTATGTGGTTCCAGAATATCTTGCAAATGCAGCGTTCGTATTGTTATTGGCAGCATCACATGGGTTTGCAACTTTTCCTGTATTATCATTATGAAGTACTAATTTTATTGCACCATTTCCGGTAATACGCACGATTCTCCAGCATTTATTGGCAAACTCTACATAATTATTAGTTACTGCACCTCTAAAATAATAACTCGTTCCATAATCATCAGCTGTTCCCGCTAATACTTTTTCTCCTGCAGAAGATACTGCTGATCCTGGTGTTGTTCCTGTTGCCGTAGCACTGGCGTAATTCTTTCTTATAGCTGCAAGAAGTGTTCCCTCTTCTGCTGTATACCAATTACTTGGTGCTTCTACTTCACTATCTGATTTTTTAGTAAAATATACATTACATACAGTATCTCCTGAATCTAAACTTGATATATTAACTAGCCATTTACTTCCACTCCATGAAGCAGTTCCTACTATATCACTTGTATTATTGGAGTATGAGTTACATGTTATACTGGTATTATAGTTATTGCTAGTTGGAAAAGTACTTGATATTTGACCATCGACATAAGCATACATGGTAAAGTCTCCTTTAGTTACTGATGTATTTGGATTTGGTGATACGCTAACAGTTATTTTTCCGGCATATGCTTTAGCTTTTCCTTCTTCCCAGGTGGTTGCTTCATCTATCCATAATCTTAGTTCAAAGTCTTCACTTTCATATTCTCCTAAATTTATCTCTATTAGATTATTACTTTGAACTGCATTAGATAAAGTAGTAGCTTCACTTGAAAAGTTAGTTAATATATCATATTTAGGACTAGATAAGTTATCATTGTTAAACCATACTCTGATATGTTTTCTATCAATTAGATTATCAAGTGATAACGTTTCTAAATTAACTTTAGCATATATATTTGTATTACATTTATTTGTTATTTTAAAGTTATATATTGGTGTTTTCATTCCCTCAGTATAACTTACTGGATAAGCATCTTTTAAAGATACTGCATTAGTTTTATCTTCAAAATCAACACCTAAGCATCTAAGTAACGCAATATTATTTGTGCTTTCTTGATTTTTTCTCACTCTTAAATATGCATAAGACATTCCCGCCAGCGTTATTATTAAACCAAATATTGCAAATAAAACTACAATTTTCTTACTTTTCCTCATACACAACATCACCTATATTTTCTATCTTATTATATAAATAACCCCCCCCATGTCAAGTTAATATTGTATACGCAAAAAGTCTATGGCATTAACCACAGACTCTATTAATTTAGAAAATAAGCTCTTTACTAATAGTTCCATCAAACCAATCTAGATTAGCATCACACCATTCTTTGCTCGGTTCATTTCCAGCACCAAAACTTTCTGTTAAATCTAAAAATAATGCTCCATCGCAGTAACAATCTTGAGTTTTATCTGTTACATTAGAAGTACAAATAGAAAAACTTGTAATTGCATTCGATGAAATATCATTAATCAATTTACTTTTTTTCGTCCAGGTATTTGTTTGGACGCCTTGATATATCCCCTTATAATGATTTACATTATCATATATAAAATTTGCTTCAATATAACAAGTTCCACTGCTTTTTATTGCTTCAAAAAGCCATACACTATAATAGTATGTATGATTTCCTATAGTATTAAGATTTTGATTGCAGCCAACATGACTTCCCAATTGGTAATTCCTAATAGAATTATTTCCATATTTCTTTTGAACAGAAGATAAAGTTAGGGTTCCATTATTCCAGCCCTTGGTTCCATCTTCAAAGGAACCATTTTTTATTAAATTCGTAAGTGTTACTGTTTTCTTCCATTTAGCTTTTACTGTTGTAGCTTTACTTCCTATTTTTAATGCGTATTCATCAAAATAATCTAAATTATTATCACACCATTCTTGTGTGGGCTCATTTCCTGCTCCAAAGTTTTCTGTCAAATCAACTAGTAAGACTCCATCACAATAGCAATCCTGAGTTTCATCTGTACCATTATTTATGCATATGGCTAGATATGCATCTGAGTCTAAAGTGACATTATCAATATATTTTCCAGTTTTAATCCAACTATTTAAAGTTGTTGTACCGATGTAGTACGTATGTTGAACGGCCTTTTTATTATAATTGAGTTCATTATAGCAATAATTACTAGAGTTTACATTCACATTATATTGCCAGTTACTAACATAATATTTATGATTTTTTATTATCTTAAACGTTTCTCTTACTCTGCTCCACTGAGGAAATTGATAATTTCTTATAGAATAGTTACCAAATTTATATTTATTACTGGATGTAATTAAATTAACTAATGGCCACCCATTTGTTCCATCTTCAAAGGAACCATTTTTTATTAAATTATTTAAAATAACTCCATCTCCACTTACAACTTCCCAGCCGGCAAATGTATATCCATTTCTTGTTGGTTCTTTTAATTCGACTACTTCATCTTCTTTATAACTTTTACTAAAATCTTGTTCACTTGTTCCTCCATTTAAATCTACTATTAATCTATCATTTACATTTGCTTTGATATATATTTTAAAGGAAAATGTCTTCCCTTTTTCACTACTTTGATCAATATCTAAATTGTTATAATATGTAGTTATTTTATAGGTATGGCTTTTATTTCCTTTAATATATATTCCTGTTTTTATTATTCCATCAGTACTTGGTAATAGCACTTTTTCTAAATTGTATCCACCATCTGTACTTTCGATTTTATATGATATGCTTTCACTCATTAATTCGTTTTTTATATCACTTATATATAAATTATAATAAACATCTATACT
>CAKOOC010000012.1 GCA_934098375.1 uncultured Bacilli bacterium | reverse complement strand
TATTAAAAGGATAAATATTAATAATTTATTATTTAATCGCATAGTTATTACTAGGTGATTTATGATAAAGAAAAAAATATTATTTATCCTTTTATTTTTATTTATGCCCATAATAAATGTTAAAGGAGAAGAACTAAATTTAGCTGCCAGTGCCGGATCTGCCATTCTAATTGAATCAACAACTGGCAAAATTTTATATGAAAGAAATGCACATGAAAAAATGGCACCAGCTTCCATGACCAAAATTATGACTATGCTTTTAATCATGGAATCTATAGATGAAGGTAAAATCTCCTTAGATCAAAATATTAATATCTCTGCAAATGCGGCCTCTATGGGTGGTAGTCAAGTATTTTTAGAACCAAATACCCAGATGAAAGCAAATGAACTAATTAAATCTATCGCCATTGCTAGTGCTAATGATGCCGCCGTTGCTATGGCCGAAACTATAAGCGGAACTACTGATGCATTTGTTAAAAAAATGAATGAAAAATGTAAAGCCTTAGGTTGTGAAAATACCTCATTTGCTAATGTCCATGGCTTAGATGATCCTAATCATTATAGTACTGCTAAAGATATGTCCTTAATTGCAAGTGAATTACTAAAACATGAAGACATCTTAAAATATACAAGTATTTATGAAGAATACTTAAAAAAGCCAGATGGATCTACTACATGGATGGTAAATACCAATAAATTAATAAGATTTTATAATGGTTTAGATGGTTTAAAAACTGGATATACTAAAAATGCTGGATACTGCTTAACAGCAACTGCGAAAAGAAATGATATGAGACTAATAAGTGTACTTATGAAAGAACCAACTAGTCAGGTAAGAAATAGTGAAACTGTTGAATTATTAAATTATGGATTTTCTAACTATAAAATTAAGACCATTATTGAAAAAGAAAAAAGTTTAGGTGAAGTTGAAGTTGTTGATGGCAAAAAAGAAAAAGTTATGATTAAACTAAAAGATGCTGCTACTGCCTTAGAAAAAATAAATGATGAAAAAAACTATAGTTACAATATCAATGTAGACAAAATAAAAGCACCAGTCAAAGTAGGGGATGCAGTTGGTTATTTAGAAATAACCGAAAATGGAACAATAATTAAAAATGTCGATATAACTGTAACTGAAAATGTTAATAAAGCAAATATCTGGGACTTATATAAAAGATATTTTAAAAAAGTATTATCAGGTAATTAAAGATTAATTAGAAAGTATTAATATACTTTCTTTTTAAAATCTAAATAATCTAGTAGAGATAGCAATAAAAACTATCTCATTTTTATGGTATAATCGTATATGAACAAAGAATTAAATTAAAGAAAGAATGATATTAAATGAAAGTATTAATTATAGGAGCGGGGAGTCATAAGCAATGAGTGCTAGAGAAGAATTTCAAAAATTAAAGAAAAAATCTAAACAAGTATATGATAAATTAAGATTAGAATTATTAAAATATGAAAGTGAAGAAAATCTTCCCCATTAAATAAGAATTAATAAATAAGAGGTGTTTTAATGTATACAATAATTGATTATTTAAAATTTTATAGTAATGCTTCATTGAATGAAGTTAAATGGAATAATATTGATAATCTAATGGCATCCATTATAGTTTATTTACCAGTTCCATCATTTAAAGAAGATAAAAACTTAAAAGAATTATCTGATTATACTACAAAAAATGAAGCAGATATTCGTGGTTTCACAGAAACAAAGGCGATTGAAATATTAAATACTATTAAAAATAGTAAAAGATATAAAAATATTACTATTTCTAACTTTATTAATATTAAAAATGAAGACTCACAATTTGGTGCTTGTATCATCAAAACTGATCAAGAAAAAATTATTGGTTTTAAAGGTACTGATCGTTCTTTAATTGGCTGGCTAGAAAACTTTAGACTTATGTATGAATATCCAACTTATACTCAAAAAATAGCCATTAAATATCTTAATGATAATATATCTTTTATGGATAAAGATGTTTATGTAGTAGGTCACTCTAAAGGTGGTAATCTTGCAATGGCAAGTGCCATGGAATTATCTGATTCAAAATTTAATAAGCTAAAAAAAGTTTGTAATTTTGATGGACCAGGATTTAAAAAACAAGAATATGAAAGTAAGAAATTTAAAAGATTAAAGTCAAAACTTTTAAATGTCATTCCTACCGGATCAATTATTGGTACTATTCTTTATAATGATAACTATAAAGTTGTTTCAAGTAATGAATATGCTTTTGATGAACATCATCCAACATCATGGAAACTATTTGGTCAATACTTCGTCGAAGGTAAATTATCAGCTATCAGTAAACAATTTCATAAAAATACATCAGATGGATTAGAAACTCTAGATAAAGAAAAACTTAAAAAGACTATTGAAACAAGTTTTAAAAGTTTTGAAAAAGAATATTCAAGTGATTTTACCTCAATTTCCTTTAATGACATTAAAAACGTTTATACAAATATGAAAAATGTCGACCCCGAAATAAGAGATTATTTATTAGTTTTAATGGAAGAATTAATAAAATATTCATAACTCATTATTCTAGGGTAGCTATAGATTTTTAACTTAAAAATATCATAATTTACAAAATAATATAATTGTGTTACATTATTAATGTAAATTATTTAAAGAAAGGAGTGAGATTAATATGAAAAATTTACAAGTTATAAATAATGCAGAATTAATCGCAACTCCTAACTTATTAAACTTTTAGGAATATTCTTTTATGATAATAAAATTAATTCTGTATTATGCAGAATTTTTTTGTTAGGAGGATTTTAAAATGATAATAAAATTAAATATTAATGATAGGGCTGCTCTAGCTATAAAAAATAAAACAAAGAAAGTAGAAATTAGAGCAAATAAAGATAATAAAGAACATGATTATAGTAAATTAAAAGAAAATGATATTATAGAGTTTAACAGTAAGAATTTAGGAATATTTTATGTAAAAGTTAAAGAAGTAAATCATTATGAAACACTTGAAGAATTATTTACTTTAGAAGGAACAAGATATACAACTTCATCTACTAATAATAAGGAAGAAGCAATCAAAAATGTAAGTAAATTAGATGGATATGAAGATGCTATTAAGAAAAATGGCGTATACGCTATTCACATAGAATATTTATATAGCGAAAATACTGTTTGGGAAGAACTATACGAAAAGGCTAAGAACATACGAAATCCAAGAGATGTATCAGGAATGATTAGTGCTGGAGGAGTCGGTGCCGCGATACTTACTAAAAATCATAATATTTATATAGGAGTATGTATTGATACTGCATCAACACTTGGCATGTGTGGCGAGCGAAATGCTATTGCTAATATGATTACAAATGGCGAAAATGAAATTATAAAACTGGTGTGTGTTGATTCAGAAGGTAATATTGCTTTACCATGTGGAGCATGCCGAGAATATATAATGCAACTCTCTAAAACCAGCAAGAATATTGAAATATTAAAAAGTATTAATACTAAAAAAATTGTAAAATTAAAAAGACTAATCCCCGATTGGTGGGGCAATACACGTGTATAATTAACTTAAAATTAGATATTAAGGAACATGAAATTAACAAGAAAGGTTTTTTAATAATGAAAATAATAGAATACGAAGATAAATATTTAAATGATGTTAAAGATTTATTAGTTGAACTTGAAGAATATATAATATCAATTGATAAAGATAAACTCGACCAAATACATTCAGAATATAGAGAAAAAATGGCAATTTTGGATTTAAAAGAAGTTAAAAATAATAATGGAAAATGTTATCTGGCAGTTGAAGATAACAAAGTTATAGGTCTAATTATGGGATGTATTTTCCCGTATGATGAATATGATTATTTAGATTATAAATGCCCTAAAAGAGGCGAAATAACTGAATTAGTAGTCTCTAAAAATGTAAGAAGTAAGGGAATAGGGAATATTCTTATGAATAAAATAGAGGATTATTTTAAATCGGTAGGCTGTGAATATGTTTTAGTAAATGTATTTGCTTATAATGAAAATGCGATTAGATTTTATGATAGGCATGGATATCATTCAAGAATGTATACAAATATAAAGCAATTAATGAAAGATGGATTATAATGATTATAATCAAAGAATTAAAAAAATACTTTTTTACATATTATAATAGGAGAAATAATGAAAATAATTGAATTAAAAGAAGCAAAAAATAATTGTGGTGGCAAAGCCTATGGATTATATAGACTAATACAAGCAGGTATAAATGTACCTGAAGGATTTGTTATTGAAGACTCACAATCATTATCAAATGAAAATATTTCTGAATTAGAAAACAGATTAAAAGAATTAGATAAAAATGATAAATTAGCAGTTAGATCTTCAGCATCTGATGAGGATGGAAATATAAAATCATTTGCTGGAATCTTTGAAACAGTATTAAATGTCAAAAATGATATCAATGATGTTACAAAATCTATTAAAAAAGTAAATGATAGTGCTAATACTGATAAAACCAAGAATTATTCGAACAACAATTTCCAAATGAATGTCGTAGTGCAAAAAATGATAAACCCTAAAATATCAGGTATATGTTTTACAAATGTAATTAATTTCTCTGGTAAAAGATGTGTTATGTTTGAATATGTACAAGGAATTGGAGAAACATTAGTTAGCGGTAAATCAAATTCAAATAGAATAATTGTTAAATATAATAATGATAAATTAGATTATAACCATGCTAGATTAGAAGGAAGTTTAATAAACTTTACTGGTTTTGAAGAATTATGTAATTTGATAACTAAAGCAGTTAACAACTATGATAAAAATCTAGATATAGAGTGGTGTATAGATGAAAACAATGTAGCATATTTATTACAAGCAAGACCCGTAACAAAAGAAATATTTATTGAAAAGAGTAGTGATAGTAATCATACAAATACAATAGTTGCATCAAGAGGATGTGTTGAAGCCGAAACATATGTAATTGATTCGAATTTAGACTATGAAAAAGTAAAATATGAAATAGAAAATTTTCCTGAGAATAAAATTTTAGTTTGTGATTATACAGAAACATATTATCTGCCAGCAATGAAAAAAGCAAAAGGAATAATCACAAATACAGGCTCAGCTTTATGTCACGCGGCAATAGTATCAAGAGAATTAAACATCCCATGTATTGTAGGATATGATAACGCAACAACAAAATTTAAAACCGGAACTCTAATCAAATTAGACGCTAATAACAACTCAATTTCTATAGGAAATGAAAACATGTTAGTATCAAAGGAATATAAATTAAACTTTGGAGAACTTGATTGTTTTGATAATTACATTGAAATTGTGATAGATAATACAAAGATATTTATCGAAAATACATTTGACGGAATATATGTTCATAAACCAGATAGATTAACTAATTCGGAAATTAATGAAATTGAAAAATTTGTTAGAAAAACATTTGGTCAAGTAGCAATATTTTCATCTGATGAAAATAAATACTTATGGATTAAAGAAGTAAATCGTTTTCATAAATTACCATATTTTTCAAAATATTATGAACATGTAAAAGATAGTGCAAAAAACTTTAATGAATCGAAATTAACTAAAATTCAAAAAAATTTAATTACAATGGCAAGCCATTATTTAACATATAAAAAGACATCAAAAGACACAATATTAAATATTTTTATAGATGAAATCATCGCGTCAATAAATGAAATATTGGATGGAATAATTCCTTTTGGATATCCTATGTATGAATCTTATGTTCAATCATTACAATTATTAGAAAAAGAAGGAAAAACATATAATGACTTATTTGGACACATTTTATTTAAAAATGAAAAATTAATAAAAATTCAAAATTTCTTACACGCAGTTTCAAAAATAAAAGACGAAAGTTATCAAATTGTATGGGATATGGGCGGAAATGATCCGGATTATTTTGAAAAAAGAGATGAAAAAGTAAAACAAATATTAAATAAAAATAATCTTGACGAAGATTTTATGGACACATTTTATGAAATTTATCTTCCTAAATACTATAAAAAATTACTGGAGATAGTTGAAGAAAAAGAATTATAACTTATCAATCATAAATAAAAAATGAAGAAGAAAATTTTTGGTATAATATAACAAGTATGAATTTACAATTGATTCAACTTTTAGTTTAGCTGATTAAGCCACTTAGACTATTTATTAAAATATATAACATTGTATATTAAATTTGGACAGCATCTTTAATATTGATACTGTAATACCATCTAATTTAACTAAATCATCTTATTATGCTATTTATACCAAAAGTGCCCAAAGTGATTATTATACTAATTTAAATTGTTATGTTTTTTACTATTCCAGTGAGGCAGGTGATAAAAATATTCGAGTAGCTTTTTCCAATAATGGCACTCCGATAAGAGACTATCATTTTGATGAAAGTGGTGCGAAAAACTCAAATATTAATAATCATGATTTATTAATTTATCAGTATCAAAAAACTTATTTTGCCAAGTTTAATTATAACAATTATAGCTTTGATATTGAAACCAATAATATTTCTCTTGATGAATTAACTCTGCTTCTTAAAGGCATTATCAAATAATAAAAAAAGTAGTTAATTAGTTTTCTACTTTTTCTTTTTTTTCGCTTTTAATTTGGCAATCGCATTTCGAACAAACTGCGCTTGAGTTAATCCTTCTTCTGCAAGTAACATATCAAGTTCTTTCTTTTCTTCTTTTTTTAAATTAATTTTAAGTGGTGAATAATGTTTTTTCTTATATTCATTTATATACTCGTTTTGATTAAATTTCTTTTTTTCGTCTTTAGCCATTTTTAAATCTTCATCCTTTCTTTTCATAAGTATATCACATTGGGAGGGTAGTGTCATTAAAATAATAATGTAGTAATCTTAAAGTATATATATTATTAATATAATGAAAAATACTAAGAATCATGGTATAATATTTCTAGTTTAATTTGATAAATAAAGGAGGTATTTAAATGGAAGAAATAACCTATAATAAAGTTGAAGATGAAAAAAGCCCCAAAATAAAACAGTTATATTGGGATATTGCCTTTGGTCTTCAAGACGTAGATGGATTAAAGCCATCTAAATATATGATTGAATTATCAAAAGAACATATAAATGGGCAAAAAACGTATCATGAAGTTAAAGAAGAAATTACCTCTTATTATAAGATAAATTCTGATAATCATGCTGACGATGATGAAGAAGAAGCTGATGAAGTTTCTATCGCAATATACCAAATACTTAATAATAAATCTTTTAGATTTGATTATTTAACTTTAAAAAATTATCATCAAAGATTATTTTGTAACTTAAATAAAGAAAAATATAATCCGGGCGTTTTTAGATTGTATAACATAACTAAAGACGAGCCAATTTTAAATGGTGATACAGTAAACTATCAATCTTATGATATGATTGAAGAAACTTTAAAATATGATTTTAATGAAGAAGCGGCTCAAAATTATCTTGAGTTTACTGAAGAACAATTAATAAATCGTATTTGTGAGTTTACATCTAGAATATGGCAAGTACATCCTTTTCAGGAGGGTAATACAAGAACTACAGCTATTTTTATTCAAAAATATTTAAATAGCATTGGATTTAAAGTAAACAACGAATTATTTAAAAATAATTCTCAATATTTTAGAAATGCCTTAGTAAGAGCAAATTACACAAATTATAGTAAAGGCATAAGTGCTGATAACAAATTCCTAAAAATGTTTTTTGAAAATTTATTATTATATAAAAATAATGAATTAAATAATGATGATTTAAAAATATAAAAATCGATTTTTTCCTTAAATATGCCGAAATTCTCTTTAAATTTTTCTAAATTGTGCTATACTAAGTAAGTAAATCGAAGAAAAAGACAAGTAAAATTTAAACCGGCTTAAAGAGAGTCAAGATATGGTGGAACTTGATAGCACGTTAAATTTGAATAACACTTTGGAGTGATGTATTGAAAGCTAGTAAATACATTCGTATAGATGCGTTAAATCTTAAAGTGATCTACAAATGTAGATAAATTGGGTGGTACCGCGGAATTTAAACAGTGTTTCGTCCCTTCAGGATGATATACTGTTTTTTATATATAAAAGAAAGGAAAAACTATGGATTATGTATTTTTAAGCGATTTATACGCAAGTGAAAAAGAATATTTAGATAAGGAAGTAAAAGTAAAAGGATGGATTAGAAATCATCGACCTCAAAAAGAATTTGGTTTTATTGATTTTTCTGATGGCACTTGTTTTAAACATTTACAAATTGTCTATACAAATGAACTAAGTGACTTTGACAAAATAACTAAATTACATAATGGTTCTAGTATTGAAGTAACCGGTGTATTTACTCATTCTGAAGGAAAAGGGCAAGACTATGAATTAAAAGCAAACTCTATTACTCTATTAGGTGACTGTGCTGAGGATTTTCCTTTGCAACCTAAAAAACATAGTATGGAATTTTTAAGAAACATTGCATATTTAAGACCTAGAAGTAACACTTTTCAAGCCGTATTTAGAGTAAGAAGTGTCGCTGCCTTTGCTATTCACAAATACTTTCAAGAAAAAGGGTATATATATGTTCATACACCACTTTTAACAACTGCTGATTGTGAAGGCTCTGATCAAATGTTTAAAGTAACCACTTTAGATTTTGACAATTTACCCAAAACTGAAGATGGCAAAGTTGATTTTAGTAAAGATTTATTTAATAAAAAAACCTTTATTACTGGTTCTGGTCAATTACATGGTGAAACATTTGCCCTAGCATTTAGTAAAATCTATACTTTTGGTCCTACTTTCAGAACCGAAAACTCTAATACAAAAACACACGCTAATGAATTCTGGATGATTGAACCCGAAATCGCCTTTGCTGACATTAATGATTTAATGGACATTGAAGAAGACTTCCTAAAATATATTGTTAAATATGTCTTAGATACATGTCCAAATGAAATAAATTTCTTTGATAAATTTGTTGAACCAGGTTTAAAAGAAAAATTAGAAAAAGTTATCAGTAGTAAATTTGTAAGAATAGACCATAAAGACGTCATTGATTTACTAAAAAACAGTGGCGAAAAATGGGAATTTACTCCTGATTATGACGATGACTTAGCTAAAGAACACGAAAAATGGCTAACAACTCATTTTAATGGCCCTGTATTTGTTAAAAACTGGCCTAAAGACATTAAAGCATATTACATGAAACTAAACCCTGATGGCAAAACTGTTGCAGGAGTTGATTTAGAAGTTCCAGGTGCTGGAGAGCTTATTGGTGGTTCTCAAAGAGAAGAAAAACTTGAAGTTTTACAAGCAAGAATGAAAGAAATGAATGTTGATGAATCATTAATCGATTGGTACATTAACTTAAGAAGATACGGCACCTGTGTTCACTCAGGCTTCGGCATGGGCTTTGAAAGATTAATTATGTATATAACAGGTATGACAAACATTAGAGACGTATGTCCATATCCTAGAACTCCAGGTAGTTGCCTATATTAGAAGATAACCTTAAATTATCTTCTTTTTTTTATTTTTGCTCTTAGCAACCCTTGATTTTTACCACCTTCGGTAGTAAAATTTTAATAACGTTTATAAATAATAACTTAAATATTAATTTTCTTAGGGGGGATTTATATGGAGAGTATCACACTAGAAGATTTAATTAATAATATTAAATCTTACAATGATGAAGAAGTAGAAATAATCAAGAAAGCCTATTATTATGCGGCAAATTTACATGCTGGTCAGTATCGTCAAAGTGGGGAACCATACATAATCCATCCTTTAAATGTTGCCTTTATTCTTAGTCAAATGCATGCTGATAGGGACACTGTAATTGCTGGATTACTTCATGATACCTTAGAAGATACATCGGCAACGCTAGAAGATATTCGCGATGAATTTAATGATACCGTTGCCCATTTAGTTGATGGAGTTACTAAACTTTCTAAAATGAATTTTTCCTCTAAACAAGAAAGATATGCCGCTAATACTCGCAAAATCATAACTAGTATAACTGACGACGTTAGAATTATCATAATTAAATTAGCTGACCGCCTTCACAACATGCGTACTTTAGAATTTAAATCTCCTACCAAACAAAAAGAAAATGCTCTAGAAACTCTTGAAATATTTGTCCCCCTTGCATACTATATAGGCGCTTACGATTTGAAAAGTGAATTAGAAGATTTATCACTAAAATATTTAAAACCAGATGAATATCAAAGAGTCAGTGAAAAACGTGCCTTGATTGAAACTGAATATGAAGATATTTTAAAAGAAATGCTCGAAAATATTAATTATCTATTAAAACAAAATAAAATACCTCATGAGATAAAAACACGTCTTAAAAATATTTATGGTATTTATAAATCCCTTATAGGTGGCTTAAAATTAAAAGACATTCATGACTTAGTTGCCCTAAAAATTATGGTAGAAACCGTAAGTGATTGCTACCGCACTTTAGGTCTTGTTCATCAAATATACCATCCTATTAATTATGAATTTAAAGACTATATTTGTAATCCCAAACCTAACATGTATCAGTCTTTGCACTCAAATCTTTATGTACCATCTAATCATATCGTACAAGCTCAAATTAGAACCTTTGATATGGATAAAATTGCCTCATATGGTCTTACCGCTTACTGGGATAAACTAAAAGGCAAAGCCAGAGATGCCATGCAAGAAGACTTACGAACTAAATTTAAATTTTTTAAAACCTTAACGGAAATAGATCATACCTTTTTAGATAATGATGACTTTGTAAGCCAAGTTAAAAAAGAACTACTATCTGGTACCATCTGTGTTTACACTTCATCTGGAAAATCCATTGAAATGCCATATGGTTCTACTGCCATCGATTTTGCTTACAGCCTAAGTACTGATATTGGTGATACTATGGTAGGAGCCGTTATTAATGGTAAAACAATGCCTGCCGATACCGTCTTACAAAATGGTGATTACATAAAAATCATCACCGACGCTTTATCATTTGGCCCTAAAAAAGGCTGGGTAGATAAAGTTATAACTACGGCCGCTCATAAAGAACTAATTAAATTTAATAGAAAAAACTAAGGAGAAATTATGAAAAGAATCTTAATCATTGAAGATGATAAAAAACTAGCTGCCGAACTAGAATACTTGTTAAACACTCACGGTTATGATGCTGATAAAATAGAAAGCTTTACCGGAAATATCGTAGATGACATTATCGCTTCTAGATCCGATTTAATCTTACTTGATATAAATCTTCCTTTTGAAAGTGGCGAAACCATCTTAAAAAATTTACGCAAAACATCTAATATACCCGTTATTATGCTAACTAGTAAAGTAGGGGAAATTGATGAAGTATTATCCCTTAGCTATGGCGCCGATGATTATATTACTAAACCGTATAACCCCACCATTTTACTTTTACATATCGAGGCCATTTTAAAAAGAACTATGCCTAAACAAGATATTATTAACTATAAAGGCGTGACAATAAATTTAAATAAAAGTTCCCTTACTGATGGCACTAAAGAAATACCCTTAACTAAAAGTGAAATGATTATCTTTAAATACTTACTAGATAATCAAAACAAGATTGTTTCAAGAGATGCTTTAATGACCGCCCTTTGGGATAATGACGACTATATAAACGATAATGCTTTAACTGTAAATATCAGTAGGCTAAGAGGCAAACTAGAAACATTTCACATCGAAAAAAATTTAGAAACTAGAAAAGGGCAAGGTTACATCTTATTATGAAAACATCTTTATATTTAAAAGATAAAATTATTGAAATATTTATCTTTCTTCTAACCATTATTATCATAACCCTTTTCTTTTTCGCTTATAAAATGCCCATATCATTAATAATTATTACTATTATTATTATAAATGTTTTATTTATTACTTGTTTTATGATAGACTATCACAAAAAGAAAGCCTTTTATGGCTTTTATCTGCTTACTTTAAATCGCTTAGATCAAAAATATCTAATTTTAGAAACTCTTACCAAACCATCCTTTTATGAAGGCCAAATTTTATATGATAGTCTATATGAAATAAATAAATCTATGTTAGAAAAAATAAATTCTTACAAGGAAAATGTTAATGATTTTAAAGAATACATTGAAACATGGATCCATGAAGTAAAAATTCCTATTGCCTCAATGGAACTAATGCACTTTAATCACCAAGATAAATTAAGTAAATCCCTAAAAGAAGAAATCGATCGCCTTGATGATTATACTGAAAAAGTTCTTTATTATGTCCGCAGTGAAAATGCTGAAAAAGACTATCTTATTAAAAAAGTAAACTTAAATAAAATAATTCATAATGTGCTAATTAAAAATAAAAATATCCTTTTAGAAAATAAGATTGATGTCATAACCGATAATAAAAGCGCTTTCGTTTTTAGTGATGCCAAATGGTTAGAATTTATTATTAATCAAATTTTAAGTAACAGCATTAAATATCATAGTAAAGAAAACCCTTATATTAAAATAAGTATTACCAAAGAAGATAATTTAGTTTTTTTAAATATATATGATAATGGGATAGGTATAAGTAAAAAAGACTTACCTCGCGTATTTGATAAAACTTTTACAGGAACAAACGGTCATCAAAATAGTAAATCTACTGGAATGGGACTTTATATTGTTAAAAATTTAATAAGCAAACTCGGCCACCAAATATCTATTACATCTAAAGAGCATGGCTATACTAAAGTAACCATAACTTTTGCTTTAAATGATTATTATCATCTCTAATATTACAAAATTGTAATATAATTGTAAGATTAAAATAGCGACAAAATCGCGTTTTTTTTATAAACTATTCTGGTAAGGAGAGAAAAATTATGGAAAATATATTAAAAGTTGAAAAAGTCGAAAAATACTACGGGAATAAGTCAAGTCTTACAAAAGCTATTGACAATATTTCTTTTGCAGTTAAACCCCAAGAATTCATTGCGATTATGGGCGCGAGTGGTTCGGGAAAAACAACTCTTTTAAATTTAATCTCCACGATAGATAAAGTAACTACTGGCCATATCTATGTTGATGGAGAAGACATCACGACCTTAAAAGGAAACAAACTAAATGCCTTTCGCCGTGAAAAATTAGGCTTTATCTTTCAAGATTTTAATTTGTTAGATACTTTAACGGGATATGAAAATATTGCTCTTGCTTTATCAATTTTAAATGTTCCTCATAAAGAAATTGCCAAAAGAATTGAAGATATAGCAGAGAAACTAAATATCACAAAAATATTAAATAAATATCCATATCAAATGAGTGGCGGCGAAAAACAAAGAATTGCTTCTGCTAGAGCCATTATAACTAACCCCAAATTAGTTTTAGCCGATGAACCAACGGGAGCCCTAGACTCTAAGTCATCTAAAGCTTTATTAGAAAGTTTTGAATATTTAAATGAAACTTTAGCATCTACAATTATTATGGTAACCCATGATGCATTTACTGCTAGTTACGCTTCCAGGGTAATCTTTATTAAAGACGGCAAAATATTTAACGAATTAATTAAAGGAGACGCTACTAGAAAAGAATTCTTTAACAGTATCATTGATGTCGTTACTCTTCTAGGAGGGGATTTAAATGATGCTTTGTAAATTATCAATAAATAACCTAAAAAAGAGTTTTAAAGATTACGCTATTTATTTCTTTACTTTAATCTTAGGTGTTTGTATATTTTATATATTTAATTCCTTAGATAGTCAAACTGCGATGCTTAAAGTATCATCCTCAACTAGAGAAATTATTGTTTTATTAATAAGGGCTTTATCCGGTGTGTCCGTATTTGTCTCTTTAGTTTTAGGTTTTTTAATCATTTACGCCTCTAGGTTTTTAATCAAAAAAAGAAAAAAAGAGTTTGGCGTCTATCTAACCTTAGGAATGAGCAAACGCAAAATATCTTTAATGCTTTTCCTAGAAACCTTACTGATTGGTATTATATCTTTAGTAGTCGGACTACTACTCGGAACCTTTATATCTCAAATAACCAGTGTATTTATCGCTAATATGTTTGAAGCTAATTTAACTAATTATGCCTTTACATTCTCAAAAAGTGCCGCTTTAAAAACCATTATGTATTTTGGCGTTATCTACTTAGTTGTCATTATTTTTAACACGGTAATTATTAATAAATGTAAGCTAATTGACTTGTTATCATCAAATCGTAAAACCGAAAAAGTAAAAATTAAAAATCCTCGTGTCTGTGTAAGCCTGTGTCTTCTTTCTATGATTATTTTGGGAGTTGCTTACTATATGGTAACTGGTGGCATAAATAAACTAATGGATTATGATGCATCAATTCTTTTACTACCTATATTTCTAGGCGGCCTCGGAACCTTTTTATTCTTCTTTTCGGTATCTGGCTTATTTTTAAATATCTTTAGTAAATTTAAATCCCTATACTATAAAGAATTAAATGCTTTTACCTTTAAACAAATAAGCAGTAAAATTAATACCATGGTAATATCTATGTCTGTAATATGTATTTTATTGTTTATGACTATCTGCATTTTATCAAGTGCTTTTTCCATTAAGAATTATTTAAATGATTCTATAAACAAATATGCCCCAGCAGATTTCGAATATGAATTTTTTGCAAGTGACATCGAAGATATTAATAAATTATATGAAGAAAATGGCGTTTCAAAATATTTTAAGAATTATGTTGTCATAGATAATTACACTTTTGAAGATTTTACTTATGAAAAATTATTTGATAAATATTATGATGAAATTTTTGCTAAATTCGGCATACTAAATGTTACCTCATCTGTAGAAATGATTAAATTATCTGATTATAATAAACTTGCGGGTATTTATCATTTTACCAAAGAAAGCCTAAAAGATAATGAATTCTTAATTTCTTGTGACTTCAAGGAAGAAACCTATAATTACTTATTAAGCAAAACTAAAGAATTTAAAATTCTTGGTCAAACTTTAACCAGCAAAAGTGATAATGTCATAGATAGTTTTATATATATGGGTGCTAATCCTACTAATGGCGGTTTTCTAATTGTTCCTGATCATGTTTTAGCAAATGCTAAACCGACCTATAAAGTATTAGTAGGGAATTTTATCACCCAAGATAGTGAAGAACAAAGAAATTTAATTACTAAAATTAATCGCCTTCATTATCAAGATTCTTTTTCTGTTAATACTAAAAATGATATTAAAGATTCATCAAATGGTTTATCTGTTATGGTAACTTTTATTGGTTTATATCTAGGTATTATATTTCTAATCTCATCATCAGCTATCTTAGCCTTAAAGGCCTTATCTGATGCCATTGATGATAAAGGTAAGTATCTTATTTTAAGAAATATTGGTGCCGATGAAAAAGATATCAATAAATCTTTATTTAAACAAACTTTAATATTTTTTATGGTACCGCTTTCTCTTGCTATAATTCATACTATTTTTGGTATTAAATTTTGTATGATTATTTTAAATTCCATGGGTATTAATAATCTAATCAAACCAATATTTTTAACCTCACTATTTTTAATCTTTATTTATGGTAGTTATTTCTTTATCACATATTTATATAGTAAAAATTTAATTAAAACCAATCGTTAAAAAAGTATCACAAGTTATATCAGACAAAATATATTAAAATGTTGTATAACCTTTTTAAAGGTAGACAAGATAAGTAAAATCTTTTAAAATGATAATAGAAAGGAGTTTATATAATGTTACAGAAGTTAAACAAATTATATTTATCATCAATAATAATTTCTATTTTAATGTTTATTTTAGGTTTAATCTTTATTATTTTTCCTGAAGTATCATTTACAACTATGACTTATGCTTTATCTGCAATACTTATAGTAAACGGAATTTACTTTATCGTTGATAAAGAATCTAGTATATTTTCATCAAGTTTCTTAACTTTAGGAGTAGTTGAATTGTTACTAGGAATTATTATGATAATTAATCCAGACATCGTAAAAACATTATTCCCAATCTTTGCTGGTGTCGTAATCATTACTAAAGCCGCTTTAGATTTTAGATTAGCGATTATGCTATCTAAATACGACATTGATGGTTGGGTATCTATGTTAATATCTTCTATAATTTCTATAATTTGTGGTATCATTATTGTTATTAATCCAGAAATAGGTGCTCTTGCTCTTACAACATCTCTAGGCATTTTAATCTGTGCTACATCCGTTACTGGTGTAATTGATACTATAATTATTAAAAAGAATATTAAAGAAATTTTAAAATTACTAGATAATAAAACAGAAGCAAAATAAAAAGAGTTCACATCACTTCAAATGTGAATTCTTTTTTTATAAACTTAAAATATCTTCAGGAATTAAAATATTTAAATAATTAATTAAATCTTCTTTGGTGTATTTGCCGGTTCCATTAATCCATTCAACTCCAATATTAATAACGCCACCTAAATAAAATTTAGCAATAACTTCTCTAGGAATTTTTGTTTTAATATCATCAAGTTCTAATCTTTTTAAGACATCATTATTTACAACACTAAGTAAAATATCCATCATAATACTATTTCTATTATTAACCATAATTGTATTATAAATATCTTTTTTATCTTCAATATGATCTAAAAATAAACTAATTAATTGAATGTAGTAATCTCTAATATTTAAATTTTTATTACTTTTTTCTAATTCTTTAACAAATTCTTCCTTTAAAAAATTCAAAAAATCTTGTAAAAGTTCATATTTATCTTGGTAATGAGCATAAAAAGTCGAACGATTTATTAAAGCTTTAGCACAGATATCTGATACCTTAATCTCTTCAAACTCCTTTTCCTTCATTAATTCAATTAAACTATTATATAAGACATTTTTAGTTTTAACCACCCTTAAATCAGTTTTTTCCTTCATAAACATCACCAAGTAAATTATAAATCAAAAACCTACAAAAGAAAAGATAACTACTAAAATGTTGCTTATTATCAATACATAACTATAAAAGTGTTGGAAAACATACAAAAATAGAAATATATTTATTCACATTTTGCCTATACAATAATAGAATGTATAGCGAAGGAGAAATTTATATGAAAAAATTTGCTAAAAAAATATGCGAAAAGAAAAAGTTAATCATATTTATATCAGCCTGCTTATTAGTCTTATCTTTTATTGGTATGTCCTTAACTAGAGTAAATTATGATATTTTAGTCTACTTACCAAAAGATATTGAAACTATCAAAGGCCAAAATATCTTAACTGAAGATTTCGATATGGGTTCTTATTCCATCGCGGTCATTGAAAACTCTAAAGGAAAAGATATCCTAAAATTAGAAGAAAAAATTAAAAAAGTTGAAGGAGTAAACAACGTTGTATCTTTATATGATGTAATTGGTACTAATATTGATATCAATATGTTGCCAAGTGAAATTAAAGATCATTTCCATGAAGAAAATACCGATATGCTATTTATTACCTTTGCTGGTGGTACATCAAGTGAAGAAACTATTAATGCGGTTAAAGTAATTCGTACCCTTGATGATAATTTAAATCTTGGCGGGATGAGTTCCATGGTTCTCGATACCATGAATTTGTCTGAAAGTGAAATTACCATTTATATTATTATTGCGGTTGTTCTATGTACTTTAGTCTTAGAGTTATCCCTAGATTCATATGTTGCCCCTATATTACTTTTACTTAATATTGGTGCTGCTATCCTAGTAAACTTAGGAACAAATATCTTTCTAGGCCAAATATCTTATATTACCAAAGCCTTAGTTGCTGTTTTACAATTAGGTGTTACTACTGATTTTTCTATTTTCTTATACCATTCATATAAAGATAAAAAGAAAAAATATAAAGATAAAGAAGAAGCTATGTCCGAAGCTATTTCCGAAACATTTACTTCTGTTATTGGTTCATCCCTAACAACTATTGCCGGCTTCCTAGTTCTATGCTTTATGCAGTTAACTTTAGGTAAAGATTTAGGCATCGTTATGGCTAAAGGTGTTTTACTAGGTTTAGTATCTGTTCTTACTTTATATCCATGCTTAATTTTAACATTTGATAAACTTCTAGAAAAAACTAAACATAAGAGTTTATCATTAAACTTTAATAAACTAAACACCTTTGTTGTTAAACATCATGTCATTTTATTCTGCATCTTCTTAGTATTACTTGTTCCTATGTATCTATCTTACCGTAAATGTGAAGTTTATTATAAAATCGATAGATCCTTACCAGATACTTTAGAAAGTATTAAAACTAATGAATACTTAAAAGATCATTACAATATCGTAAGTCCTGAAATTATTTTATTAGATGCTAAAGATAAACCTAATAAAGTAAACGCTTTAACTGATGAACTTAGAAAAGTTGAAGGAGTCGATTTTGTATTATCATTTGATAAATTACAAGAATATGGCTTAACAGAAAATATGTTAAGTGAAGATATTCTAAAAATATTTAAAAATGATAAATATCAAATGATTTTAGTAAACTCATTATATGAAGTAGCATCTGATGAGCTAAATGATCAAATAACTATAGTAAATGATATCGTTAAAAACTATGATGAAAATGCCATAGTAGCAGGTGAGGGACCTTTAATGAAAGACCTAATAACTACTAGTAATACTGACTTTAATAACGTTAATACTTATTCAATTGTCATTATCTTACTAATATTATTATGTGTTCTTAAAAATGCTTTCTTGCCTATACTACTTATTGCCGCTATCGAATTTGCTATCTTTACTAATATGAGTATTTCTTACTATAGTGGTGCCGTTTTACCATTTGTTGCTCCAATTGTTCTTGGTACTATTCAGTTAGGTGCTACTATCGATTATGCTATCTTACTTACAACTACTTACAAAAATAATCGTAAAGAAACTAAAGACAAAAAAGAAGCGATGATTAAAACTTTAAATTATAATGGTGCATCTATTTTAACTAGTGGTTTATGCTTCTTTGCTGCTACCTTTGGAGTAGGGGTATATTCCGATATAGATATGGTTGGTTCTCTATGTACTTTAATTAGCCGTGGTGCTTTAATAAGTATGTTTATTGTTATCACTGTTTTACCAGGAATATTATTAATAAGTGATAAATTATTTATCAAAGAAGAAAGGAAAGATAATATGAAAAAGAATAATAAAAAATTAGCTGTATTAGCTCTTAGTGCTTTTATGCTAACTGCTAATGCCCTAAACGTTAATGCTTTAACAAAAGTAGAAACTGTTTATGGTAAATTAGATTCTACAGGAAAAAGCAAATCTATTTATATAAATGAAAGACTTTTAAATAGTTCTAAATTAAATCAAATAAATGATTATACGGAACTTAAAAATATTTTAAACATTAATGGTGATGAAACTTACACTATTGATGGTAACAAAATAACTTGGGAAAGTAATGGAAACGATATTTTCTATCAAGGGACATATGAAAAATCTTTACCTATAAATATCTCTATCTCATATAAATTAGATGGTAAAGACATTAAACTTGAAGATTTACTTGGCCAAAAAGGTAAAGTAGAAGTAACTATTAAATATGTTAATAATGATAAACATACCGTTAAAATTAATGGTAAAAATGAAACTATGTATACACCATTTACTATTATGTTTGGTACTATTTTACCAAGTGATGCCGAAAATATTAGTGTAACAAATGGTAAAATAATTTCTACTGGTACTAAAAATGTTGTAGTTGCCTTAAGTGCACCTGGCCTTTATGACAATTTAAAACTTGATAATTTAAAAGACTTAAATAAAATTGTCTTATCTTATAATACTGATAACTTTGAGCTTCCATCAATGTACAATGTTGTTAGTCCTAAATTAATATCTAGTAGTGATATTAGTAAACTAAATGATTTAGATAAAATCTATAGTAAAGTTGATGAATTAAGTCAAAATATGGATTTAATAGATAATAGTACTAAAGAATTAAAAAATGGTTCTAATACTTTAAAAAGTGCTTTATCCTCATCTATTAATACTTTAAAAAATGATAAAAGTAATGCTTTAAATGAAACCGCTTTAAAAGGCATTGTTGATGCTGCTGTAAGTGGCGTAAATGAAACATTCACTGATGAATATAAAAAAGCCATCGCTGATTCTGCTTGGGAAACTGTTAAAGCAAATTTAAATGAAACAGATGAAAACTTACAAAATAGTATTTCTGAAACTGTTAAAAATAATTTAACGACTGCTATTACTAAATACATTGAGTTTAAACAAATTGATATTGTAAATGATACTAAAGTATGTTTAACTGCTACTAAAACTCTAGAAGCTTTAGGAAAAACTCCTGATGAAATGACTCCTGAAGAAAAACAAAGTTGTGCTAATGTTAATGAAATAAATACCTTACAAAATATTTTAACTGAAAGTTATACTAGCACTGCTACAGAAGTAAGCTCTAAAGTAACTATGGGTGTTGCTGAAAAAGTATCTAAAAATGTTGCTGTATCTGCTAGTTATAATGCTGCTATAAATACCGCTAAAAGTGTATCTTCTAGTGTATCAACAAATGTTGCTAATAGTGTCAAAACTGCTGCAACTAATTCCTTTGCTACTTCTCTAAACACTTTATATGAAAACATTTCTTTAATTGATAATGGCTTAAATGAACTATCAAGTGGTGTTACTAAATTTAATAATGAAGGAATTAAAACTATCGCCAGTCTAGTAAATAATGATGTCAAAGGATTATCTGAAAGACTAGAAAAAACTGCCTCTTTAGGAGAAAACTATAAATCTGTTATGAATCATAATAACTTAGATAAAGATAGTGAAACAAAATTTGTTTTAGTTGTTGATGGTGAAAAGAAAGAAGAAACTAAAAACACTACTGTTAAAGAAAATACTAAAACATCTTTATGGCAAAAAATTAAAAATATCTTCAAGTAAAAGATTGGACTATGATCCAATTTTTTTATTTGATTGTGCTATGGCTTTATGTTAATCGTGAAAAAGAGAAACTTATCATTTAGAGTCATAATGATAAAAGAGTAAAAAAGCCTTTTGCTGTATCGCCTCAGCAATTAGTTTTTCTTGAAAGAAAAGGTTATGTTGTCATCGAGTGGGTGGCACCGAAATTAAGCGATATAAAATTCCCCAAATTAGCAAAAGTTTATGGTTAACGTCATAGACTTTTTATATGCACAATATTAACTTGACATGGGGGGGGTTATTAGTACAATTATATAGAAAATATCGGGTGATTTTCTATGTATAAATTAAAAGAAAAAATAGGTAACATTTTAAATAAAATAAAGGGAAACAAGCGTTTTTTATATTTAACTTTTTGCTCGATTTTAGTGTTATTTTGTTTAGTCTTAAACATAACCTTTAGTTTAATGACCCAAAATAAGAGCATAAGTGGTGCCAATATAACAATCGGCGATTTAAAGTATAATATGGTAATAAATGAAGTGAACCTAGATGAAAGTGTAGGAATAAAAATGCCAACTAATACTATTATTGGCGATCGTATAATTCATTTAAAATCCGGTGCTACCGAAAGATTTGATATTGTTTTAACTTCTTTAAATAACATTGATACCAAGTATGAAATAATCTACAATGTTTGTTCTGATGAAAATTGTACTAGCTTTATTGATACCCCAGAATCAGTTTTTGTCTTTTTACACGGTGATTCTGAAGACTCGGAAAGAGGAGATATTGCTAAACAAAAACTTAAAAATATATCTTTAGTAACTCAAAACTTTGAAGAAGACGATTACTATGTTCAAATAAGTTTAAATTGTGGCTACAATCATAATGCTTTAAGATTTTATTATCAAATAAATCAAACTTACGGTATTAATGGCACTGTTGGAAGTGGTAATCTTTCTTTAATTGCCTATGTTGATGGTAAAAAAGTATCTTCCTTTCCGTTAACTAATAATTATAATGCCACTGTAATTTGTAATGGTGGAAACACTGTTGGTTCTGCTAAATGGAATGGTACTAAATGGATTGTATCTATCACCAATATGGATACTGCTGGTATGATTTGCAAAGTTGGCTTTACTTCAACTAATACACCAGCCCCAATAGGGTGGTTTACTGCTGAAGAAGACACTTTAATTTATGCTATTCGTACTACCAATCCAGTAAGTACATCTTCTATTATAAAAGGTGAAAGCGTTAGTGGAGCCTCTGAAAAAATATTAGCAGCATCCGAAGATGATTATGGAACAAGCTATTACTTTAGAGGTTCTATAGATAATAATTTTGTTGTTTTCGCAGGTATGTGCTTTAGAGTAGTAAGAATAAATGGTGATGGTTCTATTAGAATGACTTTATATAATCGTAATGATAATAGCTTAGCAAATCCTTGCAATGAAAAAGTCAGTAATGGCGCTTTCGCTAAATATGATGGAACCAAATATACATCAGCTTTTAATACTTTTCACGGTGATGATATGCATAGTAAAGCACAAATGGTCGGATTTATGTATGGAACTACTAATAATGTTGGGTATACCGAAGGTCATGCCAATGTTATAGAAAGTGCCATTTTAACCAATCTTAAAAAATGGTATGATTTGAAATTACGTGATTATGATTCATATCTTGCTGATGTTATTTATTGTAATGACAAAAGTGGAAATGGTGCAATGAATTATACCGCAAAATTTAATTCTTATAGTCGAATTGCTAGCTATTATGGTGGTACTGCTTTTTCTATTCCTGGTGGTACCGGTGCATCTTTAGTTTGTCCACTAGATAATAATGGTGGTAAATTATCAAAATTCACATCAAGTGATACTGAAAACGGTAACGGTAATTTAAGAGGAAGTAATGGAGTAGGCACCAAAGACTACAAAATCGGTTTGTTAAACTCCGATGAAGTAGCTTTAGCTGGTGGGACAATTCTCCCTGATGATGCTGTAAAAGATGGGTATGCACTATCAAATACTAGCTATTATTTATATGAAAACGCCTCCTCAAATTATTGGTGGACCATGTCTCCACATTCTCATCCGTATACTAATGGTATCGCCATTTCTAATGACTTCGCTGTTGGCACTAATGGTATGTTATATGGAAAACCTGTTAGTGAAACTTATGGAGTTAGACCAGCAATATCCTTAATTTACGATACAAAAATATCTTCTGGAACTGGCAAAGCAACTGATCCATATGTAGTTTCTTAAACTAAGCATCTAGTTTTCTATAAGCTAGATGTTTTTTCTTTACTTTAAAAGCAAAATCTTAAGAAAAACCCGCAAATAAGTCAAATTATCTTGTACAAATTCATAAAATTTGCTAATATATTAATGGTTTTAAACCAATATGTACATAAACGGATTAAAGTGCCCAGTGGCCTAGCCGGTGCTTTAAGAAGATGTTTATGGGTAAATAACGAAAGGATTGTGAAAATTATGGCTGTTGTTTCTATGAGTTACTTATTAGAAGCAGGTGTTCATTTTGGACATCAAACAAAAAGATGGAATCCTAAAATGAAGGAATACATCTTTACATCTAGAGATGATATTTATATTATCGATCTAGAAAAAACTGCTGCATGCATTGAAACTGCTTATGCAGAAATTAAAAAAATTGCTGAAAACGGAGGAAGTTTCTTATTTGTTGGAACTAAAAAACAAGCTCAAGAAGCCTCTAAAGAAGAAGCTGAAAGAAGTGAATCTTTCTATGTAGTAGAAAGATGGTTAGGTGGAACTCTTACTAACTTTAGAACTATTAGAAAAAGAATTAAACGTCTAGAAGAAATTGAAAAAATGGAAAATGACGGAACATTCGATGTTTTACCTAAAAAAGAAGTTATTGGACTTAAAAAAGAATACGAAAAATTAAATAAAGTATTATGTGGTATCCGTAACATGGAAAAATTACCTAATGCTTTAATTATTGTTGATCCTAAAAAGGAAATTAACGCTATTCGTGAAGCAAGAAAATTAAATATCCCAGTATTTGGTTTAGTAGATACTAACTGTGATCCTGATGATGTAGATTTTGTTATTCCTGCTAATGATGATGCTGTAAGAAGTGTAAAAGTTGTTCTAGGTGTTTTAACAAATGCCATTTGTGAAGCTAAAAATTTAGAAATCGTTGATTATATCACTGAAGAAGAAAAACCTAAAAAAGAAGCTAAAGCAAAAACTGTTAAAGAAGTATTTGTTGAAAGTTTAGAAAAAGAAGAAACTAAAGAAGCAATTAAAGAAGAAAAAATTGTTGAAGATGAAGATTTAACTTTAAAAACTTTAACAGAACTTAAAAATATTGCTAAGAAAAAGGGTATCAAAGGATACTCATCAATGAAAAAAGAAGAATTATTATTAGCGTTAAAATAGGAGGAAATTATGATAGATGCTAAAAGTGTTGCTGAATTAAGAGCAAAAACTGGTGCTGGTATGATGGACTGCAAAAAAGCCTTAACTGAAACTAATGGCGATATGGATGCAGCTGTTGACTATTTAAGAGAAAAAGGTATTGCTAAAGCTGCTAAAAAAGAATCAAGAATTGCTGCTGAAGGCTTAGCAAACGTCTATATTAGTGGTAACAAAGCTGTTATCTTAGAAGTTAATAGTGAAACTGATTTTGTTAGTAAAAATGATGAATTTAAAGGTATGTTAGATACTATTGGAAATACTATTTTAAATAGTGACGTAACTACTTTAGAAGAAGCTTTAACTCTTCCATGTGAAGAAGGAACAATTAATGATTTAATCATTGCTAAAACTGCTAAAATCGGCGAAAAACTATCTCTAAGAAGAATTGAAGTATTAACTAAAAATGATAATGAAAACTTTGGTTCATACTTACATATGGGTGGTAAAATTGCTGTTTTAACTTTACTTGAAGGTGCTAATGAAGATGTAGCTAAAGATGTTGCTATGCAAGCAGCTGCTATGAAACCTGAATTTGTAACTAGCGAAGAAATTCCTGCTGAACGTGTTGAAAAAGAAAGAGCTATCTTTAAAGAACAAGCTATGAACGAAGGAAAACCTGCTGAAATAGCTGAAAAAATGGTTGAAGGAAGATTACATAAATTCTTTAAAGAAATTTGCTTAGTTAGTCAAGCATTTATTAAAGATAGTGATTTAGATGTTGAAACTTACGTAAAAAATAATGGCGGAAAAGTTTTAAAAATGATTCGTTATGAAGTAGGCGAAGGTATGGAAAAAAGAAATGATAACTTTGCTGAAGAAGTTATGAGCCAAATTAATAAATAGAGGCATATATGAATAAAAACGTAATAACTGGTATTATACTAGGAATCATCGTTTTAATCTTGTGCTATATCGCATTTAATTGGGAAAAAGAAACTGTAATAGATGAAACTCCATCATATACTATTACTAATGATTCATTAAAATTCAAAAAAGAATTTGAAGCAAATAATAATAAGAAAAATAAAGTTAATTTTTCCATTAAAAATTATAGTACTGTTACATATTCATCATATGAAGAAATATTTAAGAAACTAGAATCAGATGAAAGTTATATTCTTTTCTTTGCATCAAGTACTGATGAAAATTCTCGAATTATGGCTTCCGTCCTAGTTGATAAAGCACTTACTTTAAAAGAAGATATTTACTATTTAGATATTTCTAATGATATGGATACTAAAGAATTAACTAAAGATGGTAAAATCAAAACTATCAAAAAAGGTTCTGACAACTATTATGAATTAGTTAAGAAACTAAATGGATATTTACCTGCTTATAAGGAACTTAACGATGATAATGTGAAAAGAATTTATTTACCTGCAGTAGTTTTTATCCAAAAAGGTAAGATAAAGAAAGTTGTAAATATTCCTGTTGAAATAAGTGAAAGAAAATATAATCAAACTTTATCTGGTGAAGAAATCAATATTTTAAATAATGCTTTAAGCATTTAGTAAGTAGAAAGTATATTTAGTACTTTCTATTTTTTTGCTGTTTTGCTATAATGTAAGAAAGTAAGGATGGTGCGAAAATGAAAGATAAATTAAAACGTGGTTTTACTTTAATTGAAATGGTTATTTCAGTTGGGCTTTTATCTATTCTTGCCATTATAATAATTGTTAATATTAATAAAAACTTAAAAGACCAACAAGCTAAGGAATATGCTGAATTTATTGATAAAATAAAATCGGCTGCTAATGTTTATATGGCTGCAAATCCTGATGCTGAAATATTTGCAAAAGATGATGATGGTTACAATATTATAAGTATCGATCGATTAGTAGAAACTGGCTTAATAAGTACGGATACTTTAGTCGACCCATCAACAAATTTACCTTTAAGTGATGACTCAACAGATCTTTCTAAAAAATACATAAAAATTTATGATGATGAAAAATCAAATGAAGAAAAATCCGATGCTACATTAATACAGTATCCTGCCACCGGAGAAATAAACAAATATCTTCGTGCAATTAAATATGAAATGAATAATTTTGGTATCGGAAAATGTGAAACAAAAGATTATCTCGTAGGTGAAACAATAACTATTTGTAATCCTAATGATGATAATGCCGATTTTAAAGGCTGGTTTTTAGATAATGACTTAACTAAAGAAGGACCTTTAGCAAATTCTAAATATAGCCCCTTGGAAGATATCATTTTCTATGCTAAATGGTTTAAAAATAAAAGTGCTAATATAACAAGTATGAAAATTGAAAGCGCTACATCAAATTATCTTGATTACAAAGTAAAAGTTAGTTTAGAAATAAGCGATGTATATGGTGGTACTTTAAGTGTTTGTATTAGTAATAAAAATGACGTAAGCTCATGTACATCTTGGGAAGAAATTAATCCCCTTAATGGCCAAAATAATAATTATAGTTATGTAAAAGAAATAAATTTAAAAGAAATGTATGATAGTAGTTACGAAACCGGTTCTGGTAAAAGTGCCACACTTTATATTTTTGTAAAAAACTCAGCTTATAATGATTCTGAAAAAGAAGGAAGAACCGATACATCATTAATAACAAGTAAATCATCTACTTATCAGATTTATAAATATTGTAGTGAAACTACTGTAACTCAAGCCGGAACATATAGTGCCTGCAGTAAGTCATGTGGCGGCGGTAGCATGCAAAGAACTAATAAAGTTAAAGATAAATATTATCCAAGCGCTACCACGTGTGCAGACAAAGTCGAAACTAAATCATGTAATAATCAGGACTGTTGCTCTCAAACCTTAAAACCAGTGACGGAACCAGATGGAAGCACTTGCTCAGCATCTTGTGGTGGCGGCACTAAGACTCATAGGGTTATTATAAGATCGAAGTATAATAATCAAGTTTGCCGAACTTATACAGAACCTGAAACATGTAATACTAATGACTGCTGCTCTGAAACATCCACCTCATATGGCACATGGAGCTCATGCTCAGCAACCTGTGGTGGTGGTACTCAAAGTAGCGTTGTAACATATACATCAAAATATGATGGACGAGTATGTAGCACAACTACTAAAACTCGAAATTGTAATACTCAAAGCTGCTGTACTTATTCATATTGTCAGCCAACTGGTGGATATTATAACGGTCGCCCAACATACTATGCTTGTGGCAACTGTGGATGTGATTCATCGCCAAATTTTGCAGAGGATCTGCTAAGGTTCAAAGGATTGGACTGTGGAGGCGGCGGAGGAGGGACAACTACAAGTTGTCCATCCGGGTATAGTCTAAGCTATTCCACAGGATTCAATTGTTACCCAGTATGCTACATAGTTGTTAATGCTGTAATATTCCAAGTTGGTGGCGATTATGATATAGATTGTCCAGACGGTTATCCAGGAAGTGGTCAGTGGTATGGACAAACACAATGTATTTTCTATTACTGCCCATAGAAAGAAAGGAAACATTTTATGAAAAATAATAATAAAGCGATAATTATAATCGTTTCCATCCTAGTTATATTGCTAATCGGTTTAATTGCATTTCTATTAATAGTTAAAAATAATGGTAGTTTAAATAATAATAAAACATCTAAAACTACAACGAAAGAAAAAGAAGAACTTAGCTTAGATCCTGAGATCTATTCCTCAGTTCTTCTGGCTTCACTTCGTACCTATAATAACTGTAACACTGGTTACACTTTTGATTTTACTTCTAAAGATAAAATAGAGTATAAGGATTTAAATAAAGATTTTATTTATAACACCGTATATAACTATTTAAATATTCAAAAAAGAATCGAAAAAAATCAAAGTAAAAATGATAATAATGATGCCGTATTATCAGAAACTAATTTTGTTGAAGAAACATTTTCTTTAAATGACTTTTTACTCGCATATCAAACCCTATATGGTATAGAGTCAAAAGATATAAAATATGATAATAGTTTTAATATCGGCGATTATAAATTTGAATTAAATAGTCAAAACAATTACTATACTAAAAAAATATCTAGTCCTAATTGTATGGTAAATAATGTAGAAAAATATGTTTTAACAGATCAATCCTCAACAAAAGATAAAATTGAGCTTACATATATTTTATATTACTCCATATATGAATTTGAAAATAATGAACTAAATGAATACGCAACAAATAAAAAAGATGGCACTAAAATCTGTAATGCTTATTTAGTAAACAATGAAGATAATAATACTAAATTTACTAAATATAAATTCACTTTTGTAAGAAAAGATCAATCATATATTTTTGATAATGTAGCTTTAGCAAAATAGGGTGGTAATCATGAAAAGAAAAAAATATCAGAAAATAAAAATCAGTTTAATCATTTCTTTAATAATTGCTATGATTATAGGTTTTCTTTTAATCTTCTTTTTAGAAAAAAATAATAGTACAGCTATTTTTGATAATTCAAAAGTAACTCATCAAGTTGATAATTCTGATATAACTAATATCTTACATGAGATAACTTCATCATATGGTACTTGTAATTCTGGATATGTACTTGATTTTAAAGACAAAACTGTCCTTTCCGCTGCTGAATTAGATGAAAGTTTTAAATATAATGTAATTTATAATGTTTTAAAAAGAAATAACAAAATTATCAAACAATATCAAAATAAAAATCAGTCATCACCAGCTAGTGAACAGGCATCAATATTAGATAAAACAAAGTATACTGAAATGTTGTTAATTACGGATGTAAATGATGTTTATGCTAGTTTATTTGGCTCTAAACCACAAAAGAATTTAAATATATTTGTGCGTGGTGATCAACTTTATAATTTAAAAAATACTAGTTATGTAGTAAATATAGATGAAAATGCCGATATAAAATGTTCTAAAAGAGTAGGATATTCTATTTTCTCAGCTACATCATCTAAAGATAAAATTACTTTAGATTATATTTTATATTTTTCCGATAATAGTAATTTGAATTCTTATGCTGATGAAAATTTACAAAACAAAATAACTACAGTTGGAAAAGAAAATGATTACATTAATGATTATACTAAATACCGTTTTACATTCATTGGAAATAATGATAATTATATTTTAGAAAGTGTTAGTTTAGTATAATTTAAAGAAGGTGTGAGATGTTTAAAAAATATAAAAAAGGTTTTACTTTAGTCGAGATATTAGTAGCAGTTGTGCTCTTAAGTATTTTAGCAGTAATTATAATATTGAATTTAAGCAATAACTTAAAACAGAACGATGATAAATTATATAATGAATTTATAGATAAAGTAAAATCAGCGGCAAATGTTTATATTGCCGCCAGTAAAGAAGTGGAACATTATGTTGAAACTAATGAATTTTATATAATAACTGTTGAAGACTTAGAAACGGCTGGTTTATTAGATTTAGAATCAACTATTAATCCCAAAACCAATAAATCAATAAAATCTCTAGATAAAAATGATGAATACAAATACGTCAAAATTTATAAAGATGAAAAAACAATTATAGGAAATTCTAATGCTACTTTAATTGAATATCCTGTAAAAGGTACAAATGATTTTCATTATATTATAACGTATAAATTAGGAGAATTTGGTCACGGTTGTGATACTCAAACCGTGCCTTTAAATAATAATATAGTCAAATTATGTGTTCCATCTGATGATAATGCTGATTTTCTTGGTTGGTATTTAGATGAAAAACTTGAAAAAGAATTTACATCAGCGTATATACATAATAATGAAAAATATTATGAAATTAATACAAACTTAACTTTATATGCTAAATGGAAGGAAATACCCAAAGCTCCAAAAATCAAATATTTTAATATAACATCAACAGTAAAGGAATATAATGCACATAATGCTATTGTAGAATTTGAAGTAAAAGATGAATCCGGCACAGATGTAGAATACTGCTTAACCAAAGATCCTGCCAAATGTGTATGGAAGGCACTCAAGAGCGATGAAAGTAAAAAAGACCTTACTATAAAAGACGGATATTTAAAGCAAAACAATTATGCTACCGGTCTTACAACAGGCAGAGGAGCAAGCGCAACTTTTTACCTCCTTGTAAAAAATAAAGTATCACCGGAAATAGCTAAGGAAAGTAAAGAATATAAAGTCTATAAGTATTGTGATAGCAAAGTTGAAAAATCAACTAGTAGTTGCAACACTTGCTCAAGTAAGTGCTGGAGTGGTATCAAAGGCGAAGAACCTACATGCGAAAAAACAAGGTATTATAAAGATAAATACTTTTCAAGTGAAGGTTGTGGATCAGAAAAAATAAAATCCACATGCAATACTGATAAAATATGTTGTGCAAAAGATAAAATAGTAACTAAAGTAGAGAAAGGTTCATGTAAAAATTCAAGCGGTGCAACAGTGACTTGTGGAGGCGGAACACAAACTGTTACAACGTATTATTATTCATATTATGATAATAATATTAAATGTGGAGAGACAACTGTTGAAAACAATGTAGCTTGTGCAACCGAACCGTGTTGTAGATATGAATTTCAATGGGCATGTGCACCAGGCTATTCAAAGGTTGCTCAACCACATTGGGAATCAAATTGCGGCCCTAATATGTATACACTTTGCCTTTGCACAAATGGTAAGATTTATTATGGTACAGAATCAATAAGAACTGATAGTTACCCAAATGGTCCTGTTTTGTGGTATCAAAAAGTACAAATATGTGATTAAGATTAGATAAAGACTCTAATCTTTTTTTACGGCTCTATAAAGATTATAGAAAAGAATATTTACTATTTGTTCTTGGTTTTGTTATAATTAATAAGATAGAAGGTGTGAGATGTTTAAAAAATATAAAAAAGGATTTACCCTAATTGAAACAGTAATAACAATCGGACTTTTAGCCATCATTGCTGTAATTATAATTATTAATATAAATAAAAATTTAAAAAATCAGCAAGTTAAGGAGTATGCTGAATTTGTCGAAAAAATAAAATCTGCTACTAATGTTTATATGTCAGTAAATCCTGATGCTGAATACATTGTAAAAACGGACTATGGATATAATGTTATAAGCCTAGAAAGGCTTGAAGAAGCAGGATTAATAAACATGGAAAATTTAATTGATCCTGAAACTAATCTATCATTAAGTGAATTGCCAGATGATAGTGAAAAGAAATATGTAAAAATATATGCTGATGATAAATCAGGTAATGAAAAATCAGATGCAACTTTAATTGAGTATCCTGCATCTGGAATAAATGATTTATATCGTTATTTAAAATATGAAATGAATGGTTATGGTTCTTGTGTACCTAATCCTCAAGCCGTATTAGTTAATTCGAAAATTAGCTTGTGTGCTCCTACTGATAATAATGCAACTTTTGCCGGTTGGTACTTAGAAAATGAAATGATAAATAAAGTTGTTTTAGATTCTAAAAATGAATACAAACCACTAGAAAGCAGAAGCTTTTATGCTAAATGGTACAAAAACAAAAAATCCGAAATAAAAAATATTACTATAACAAGTGGTACGAGAAATTATTTAGATAGTATAGTAAATGTAAAATTAAGTGTCTATGATGTATATGGCGGGACAATAAAAATTTGTATAAATAATAATCCTAATATATCTTCGTGTACATTATGGAAAGAAATAACAATAAGTAAAGGTGGCACAAGCACATATAATGAAACAATTAATCTAAGTAAATATAGTAGTAGAAATACAACCGGATCTGGAAATAGTGTAAGACTATATGCATTTGCATTAAATACAGCTTATGAAAATGCCATAAAAGACGAAAGAAATGCAACAAGTTTAATTGAAATTAAGTATAAAGACTATCAAATATATAAGTATTGTAATGATACAATGGTAGGCACTGCTGGAACGTGGGGAGCTTGCGATATAACTTGTACTAGAGACAATAAAAAAGGCAATCGCACAAGGACGGATTCCTTAATAGATGCACATTACAAAAGTATAACATGTGGAACGAAGACTGTTACTGGTCAATGTGAAAATCTTCCTGATTGTTGCGATGAAAGCAAACTAGTGGTAACCACTGACTATGGTGCTTGTAATAAAGCCTGTGGTGGAGGCAAACAAGAAGTAACTAAAACATATACATCTGGATATGATAAATCCTTCTGTAAATCTGAAACTAATACTCAAAGCTGTAACAATCAAAGCTGTTGTGGTGAAAGTTATTGTGATTGCAGTGGGGAATGGCAAGGTAGAACAACATGTCAAAAATGTAATGCTTGTGGCTGTGATGGGAATTGGAATTATCCTGAAGCCATTGGTTGTAGTGCTGGCGGCGGAGGCGGTGGCGGAAGTACTGCTACAAATTGTTATCTAGGAGGAAAATTAGTATATGGCAGTGGTTTTCCTTGCAATCCATACTGTTATGTGATTAGAGAAAGAACAAACGAATGCTATGAATGCGGTTCATGTGGAGCTGGAGTTAATGAGGTTTATTATGATAATGACCATTGTTTAAGATACTATTGCCCAAGTTAAAAATATAATAATTATATTATAAAAAAATAATTTAATGCAAAATTATAAACGAATGATGGAAAAATTCATTCGTTTTTCTACGCTTCAATCTCAACTTTTCTTTACATTTATATTAAAAAAACTCTTGTTTTATTATATAATATTAATAGGTGATATAAATGCGTGTAATTATAACTGCCGGTGGTACTGGTGGCCATATCTATCCAGCTCTTGCTATTTTAAATAAAATAAAAGAAAAAGAACCAAATTCCGAATTTATCTATATTGGTACTCATAATCGCATGGAGAAAGATATTGTTCCAGCAGCTGGCTACCAATATGAATCTATTGAAATCTATGGCTTTAGTAAAACTATGATAAAAAGAGATATAAAAAATATTTCTTTAATTTATAAAGCTTATAAAAAATGTTTAAAAATAATGAAAGACTTTAAACCCGATGTTGTTATAGGTGTTGGTGGTTATGTTACATTTCCTGTCATTATGGCCGCTAATAAATTACATATTAAAACTTTTATCCATGAACAAAACAGTATTCCCGGTAAAAGTAATAAAGTTCTTGCCAAAAAGGCTAATTTAATTGGCGTAAGTTTTAAAGACTCTATAAAATACTTTAATCCCAATAAATGCAAACTAACCGGTAACCCTTGTGGCGAAAATGCTTTAGATATTAAGGCTGTAAGTAAAACTAAATATCATATGCATGCTAATAAAAAAGGTGTCTTAATAGTTCAAGGAAGTCTTGGAAGTAATGTCATCAATAATAAAATGAAAGAATTTTTATCTAGTATAGATAATGAAAATTATGAAGTTTTATATGTTACTGGTAAAGATTATTATGAAGAATTTTCTAAAAATAAATTTAGTAAAAATGTTATAATTGTGCCATACGTTGATAATTTAAGTGCTTTAATAAAAGATATGGACTTAATTGTTACAAGGGCAGGAGCAAGTATTATAAGTGAAATTATGGCTTTAAGAAAACCAGCTATTTTTATACCAAGTCCTTATGTTGCCAATAATCATCAATATTATAATGCTTTATCAATTAAAGATGCCCATGCCGGTGCTATGATTGAAGAAAAAGATTTAAATAAAGATATATTAAAAAATAAAATAAATGAAATATTAAACGACAAAAAGTTATACAAAGAATATGAAACAAATTTAGCAAAAATGAGTATCGATAATAGTAGTACATACATCTATGAATTATTAAAAGAATTAATAAAGAAATAAGAGGGAAAATATGGCAAAGAAGAAGAAAAAATTAAACGTTAGAAAGTTATTTGTATTTATTCTTTTTCTGTACCTTTTTTTTGCATTTTTCTATACTCTAATTAAAATGCCTATTAAAAATATTATTATAACTGGAAATAATCTTGTTAAAGACTATGAAATAATAGAAGCTGCTGACATTAAAGATTATCCGTCCATTCTCACTTTAAAAACCAGAAAAATTAAAAAAGAACTAGAAAGTATGCCCCTTATTAAAACTGCTGAAGTAAAACGCAATCTAAAATTCCAATTAAAAATAAATATAATTGAAAATAAGATTGTTTGTTTATATAAAAGTACTGATAAATATTTATTAGATGATGGTAGTTCTTTAGATAATAATAAAACATATGAAGGCATTCCTACCTTAATTAATTACACTCCTGAAGATGTTTTAAAAGAATTTTTAAGTGGACTTGGCACCCTAGATTATGGTACGATAGGGGGAATCAGTGAAATATCATATAGTCCAACTACTAATGAAAAAAATGAAACTATTGACTCTACCAGATTTATTTTAAAAATGAATGATGGAATAATTGTTTATGTAAATACTGCTAAAATAAATTTACTTAAACAATATCAAAAAATATATGCATCTTTAGAAGATAAAAAAGGTATCTTGCATTTAGATAGTGGGGGCTATTTGGAGGTAAAATAATGAATTACAATGAAGAAATGAAAAAAATAATTCAAAATAAAAAAGGCCGTAAATTATTATTACATAGTTGTTGCGGTCCTTGTTCATCTAGTGTTATTGAAAGATTAAAAGATGATTTTGACATTACTGTTTTATATTATAACCCTAACATAGAGCCTTTCGAAGAATATGAAAAACGCAAAAATGAGCAGCTAAGATTGTTAGATATTTATCACATTAAACATATGGATATTGATTATCTAAATGAAGAATATCATAATAAGGTTATCGGTCATGAAACTGATAAAGAAAATGGTCCTAGATGTCATTTGTGTTATGAATTAAGATTAGAAAAAACCGCTAAACTAGCAAAAGAAAATAACTTTGACTATTTTTGTACAACTTTAACCGTAAGCCCTTATAAAAGTAGTCCCGTCATTAATGAAATTGGTTTAAAATTACAAGATAAATATCATATTGATTATTTAGTATCAGACTTCAAAAAAGAAGAAGGTTATAAAAGAAGTATTGAATTATCAAAAGAGTATAACTTATATAGACAAGATTACTGTGGTTGTTTATATAGCAAAAATCAAGATTAAAATTTACTATTAATAAATGAAAAGTAAAAAGGAGAATCATATGAAGAAAAATAAAGGATTTACTTTAATTGAGCTTTTAGCAGTAATTGTTTTACTAGGAGTATTAGTTACCTTAGTAATTACGCAAGGAACAGATATTTTTCATACTACCAAAAATCAAATTAACAAAATAAACGAAAAGAACTTAAAAGAAGCTGCTAATACGCTTGCTAATACAATTATAACTTGTGAATTAGATGATAATATCTATAATGAATTAAATTTAAGTGCTACGGAAAAGAATTGTTCATCTTTAAAAAATAAATTATTTAGTAGTAGCGGTATTGTTGTTAGCGTTGAAAGTTTAAAAAAACTAGATTTATTTGAAGATGTATCAAATCTTTGCAAAGGAAATATGACAGTTACCGCTAATGAAAATAGTTATAAAGTAACCGTTAATATTGAAAATATAACATGCAAGTAGGAGGTTAAAATGGGATTATTTAATAAATTTAAAAATCTTTTTAAAAAAGAAGAAAAAGACGAAGAAGAATTACAAAAATACGATGAAGGTTTAGCAAAAACTCGTAAAGAATTTATATCAAATATTAATATTTTAGGTCATAAATATAC
>CAKOOC010000011.1 GCA_934098375.1 uncultured Bacilli bacterium | reverse complement strand
ACTATAGCTTATACAAATGGTGAAGAAGTAGAAAGTTATGACTTTCCTTCAAATGGAAACTTCGTATTAAGACTAACTTGCTATGACAAAAATGGTGATGAATCAGATGTGACAACAGCAGATGGATACTGGAATGGGACAAGATGGGAAGTAAATGTAACAAAAGCAATAGGTAATACTGTCTGTAAAGCCAGATTTAATGAAACAGACACACCATTACCAACATTTCAATATTTAGTAAATGGGGAAGATAAATCAAAAGATGAAGCATATGTAAAAATAACTGATGAAGGTGATGGCAACTGGTTTATAAAATTTTTACAAAGTGGCACTTTTAAAATGATATATCCAGATACATACAACTTAGATATATTCCTAGTTGGCGGAGGCGGCGCTGGAGCATGGAATGGTGGCGGTTTTTCATCAGGTGGTGGCGGAGGCGGCTATGTAAAAAGTTTTACATACAAAGCCGCAAAAGATACCGAATACGCTGCTGTAATTGGCGCTGGTGGTAAATCAGTAGCTGGCAGTGCGGGTGGTACTGGTGGAACTACATCAATATTTGGAAATTCAGCGGCAGGAGGAGCCGGCGGTGATTATGGTTTGCCAGCTTCTGATTATGTTCGTCAAGGATACGGTGGAGCCGGTGGTTCCGGTGGCGGCAATGGTGGCTACAATCATTTAGATAGCGGAAAACCGGGCGGAACTAATGGTGGAAGTGCTCCTAGTGGCGGAGGTGCTGGTGGAGGGGTTTCCACAATACCATGGGGTAATGAAGAAAAATATGGAAGATACGCTGGCGGCGGCGGTGGTGGCAGCGCGTCTACCTGGGAAGGAGCATACTATGGTGGTGCCGGCGGTGCTGGCGGAGGCGGCGCTGGTAGTCGTGGAGATAATAATGAAGGCAGTCCTACCGGAGGATCTAGTGCTAGTTCTGGTACCGCTAATACCGGAGGCGGCGGAGGCGGCGCTGGATATGGTGCCACTAAATGGAAATATTCCGGTGGAAATGGTGGCTCCGGCATTATTATAATTCGTAATCATCAAAGCTAATCTTTAACAATTTAAGCAAGATTTAAGTAAGATTTAAGCAAGATAAATTGCATAAGAACAATTTTTACGGTATAATAAACATAGAAGGTGATTTACTATGGATAATTATAATCCACCATTTACAATTACTAATACGATGCTTGATTATATCTCTTCTATAATGGAAAAAATCGGCAAAATTGATAACTACACTTATTTGGAAAAAATGCCTAATTTAAGAAGAAATAATAAAATTAAATCTATCCATTCATCTCTAGCAATTGAAGCAAATTCATTATCTTTATCTGAAGTTAAAGATGTAATTGCCGGCAAATATGTTTTAGGACCACAAAAAGAAATCCAAGAAGTATTAAATGCCTATAAAGCATATGAGATGATTAAAGAAGTTAATCCATATTCATTAAAAGACTTAAAAATGGTTCATGGCGTAATGACTGAAAAAACCATCGAATTATCCGGAAAATTTAGAACTGGTGGTGAAGGAGTTTTTGATAGTAAAGGGCACTGCATTCATGCTTGTCCACCTGCAAAACAAGTAGAGCCTTTAATGACTCAATTGTTTAACTGGATTAAAAATAATAAAGATACTATCCATCCTTTAATATTATCATCAGTATTCCATTATGAATTTGTATTTATTCATCCCTTTGCAGACGGTAACGGAAGAATGGCTAGACTATGGCAAAATATATTATTAACAAATTGGAAAGAATTGTTTGAATATTTACCAATCGAAACAAGAATAAAAGAATATCAAAGTGAATATTATGCTGCTATTTCTCATTGTCATGAAGCAGCTAGTTCCAATGAATTTATTGAGTTTATGTTAAAAATGATAGACGAAGTAATTTTAAGTTTAGTTGAAAATGCTAAAGAAACTTTAACAGAAAAAATGCTTAATATTAATAAGTTACTAAATGTAATGAAATTAAATGTACCTATGAGTGCCTATGAAATAATGGAAAAATTAGAAATAAAATCAAAAGAAACATTAAGATCAAAATATTTAGATCCCGCGATTGAAGAAGGATTAATTCTTTTAACAATTCCTGATAAACCAACTAGCAAAAATCAAATGTATTATAGGGTAAAATGATTAGGCCTCTTGATTTACCATAAAAAAATGTGTTAAAATAAACAAAGAAAGCGAATATATAGGACAATAATTAAGAATGTTTTATAGAAAGTTAGTGGTTGATGGAAACTAATAAACTACTTAATTTATCTACCTATTAGCGGTGTTAATCGCACCCGGCCTAGCCGTTATAAAAATAAAGTAGTTTAAGGATGGTACCGCATTTATATGCTCCTTTGGTATCATCTTTTTATTTTATTTAAAGGCTAATCTATTATTAAGAAAGGATGATAAAAATGATAGATATTAAATTAATTAGAGAAAACAAAGAATTAGTAAAAGAAAATATCAAAAAGAAATTTCAAGAAGAAAAAATACCTTTAGTAGATGAAGTTTTTGAACTTGATAAAGAAGTTAGAGAAGCTAAATTAAAAGGTGATAATTTAAGAAACGAAAAAAATAATCTTTCTAAAAGCATTGGTATGCTTATGAAAGAAGGAAAAAAAGATGAAGCTGAAAAAATAAAGCAAAAAATTGCTGATATGGATGCACAAATCAAAATTTTAGAAATATCTGAAGAAAAAAAGAATGCTTTAATAAAAGAAAAAATGATGGTAATTCCTAATATCATTGATCCATCTGTTCCGATTGGTAAAGATGATAGTGAAAACGTTGAAGTAGAAAAATTTGGTGATCCTTTAGTTCCTACATATGAAATTCCGTATCACGCTGATATCATCATGAATTTAAATGGGATGGATAAAGAAGCTGCTGGCCGCACTAGTGGTGAAGGTTTTTATTACTTACTAGGTGATATAGCTCGTTTACATGAAGCTATGATTGCTTATGCCAGAGATTACATGATTGCTAAAGGATTTACATATGCTATTCCGCCATTTATGATTCATGCCAATGTGGTTACTGGTGTAATGTCTTTCCCGGAAATGGAAGCTATGATGTATAAAATTGAAGGCGAGGACTTATATCTAATTGGTACATCAGAACATTCTATGATTGGCCGCTTTAAAGATCAAATGCTAAAAAAAGAAGAATTACCAATTAAAATGACTTCTTACTCTCCATGTTTTAGAAAAGAAGGTGGCTCTCACGGACTAGAAGAAAGAGGATTATATCGTGTTCATCAGTTTGAAAAAGAGGAAATGATTGTTCTTTGCGAACCAGAAGACTCTATGAAATATTATGAAGAAATGTGGAAATACACGGTTGAAATCTTTAGAAACTGGTGCGTTCCTGTAAGACAATTAGAATGCTGCTCAGGAGATTTAGCTGATTTAAAAGTTAAATCATGTGATATCGAAGCATGGAGTCCAAGACAAAAGAAATACTTTGAAGTAGGTTCTTGTTCAAATTTAGGAGATGCTCAAGCAAGAAGATTAGGAATAAGAGTAAAAGGTGAAAATGGTAACTATTTCTTACATACTCTAAATAACACCGTTGTAGCATCACCTCGTGGACTAATTGCCGTAATAGAAAATAATTATAATGAAGATGGAAGCGTTACCATTCCGGAAGTTTTAAGACCATATATGGGCGGATTAGATATTATTAAACCAAAAAAATAAGGAGAATTTATGAAAAAGAAAAATATTATAATTTTAATAGGAGTATTACTAGTAGCGGTATTATTAGTAGTATATATTTTAAAAGCTTTAAAGAATGCTGATAACGAAGATTTAACTAATAATGGAATAAATATAAAATATCTTGAAAAAGCTCTTAACGAAGATGATGACTTTTGTGATGATGAAAGCAGTGCTTATTATATTACCTTTGAAAGTTACGTAAATGATAAAAAAGTAGAATTTGCAGATAATTATGTGTTAGCCTGTGAAAAAAACAAAGGAGAAATAAACCCAGATAATTTAATTTCTGTAACTCAAATTACTACTGATAAAAAATATTATGTTTTAATTATTCCTGAAGAAGGATTTAATACGGATGTTCCTGCCTTACCTGTTGTAGTAAATGAAAAAGGCGAGATAATATTAACCCCAGACCGTGATACAAACACAATTACTTTAACTGGGGAGATGTCTAAAAAATATCCTCTTGGAAAAAATCAATATTTAATTAAAGATAATAAATTATATTATTATGAAAGTGATCATTGTACTTACACAAATATTATTATTGCTGATTTTAAAAATGATAAAGTCACTAAAGAAACTATAAAATTATCTTCATCTGATTATACAAGTAGTGGTGAATGGTGTTAAACAAAATATCGTTATAATTTAAAGATGATTGGATTCATCTTTTTTTTAAATCATTAATATGTAAAAAATTTATTACTTAGAACGGTTTCATCATCAAAGATGGGACTTGAATATTTTATATATATAAGATAAACTAATGATAGAGTAGAGGAAGTTTATATGGATAATAATTTAAAAGAAAATGAATTTAATGAACAAACAAATACATCAAATCATGATGCAAATATTAGTGATGTAGCATCTAGCATTCAAAATGCTTTTGTAAATCCGCCTGACAATAAGAGCAATAGTGCCAATTTTAATTCACATTCAAATAAAAATACCAAAAATAGTAAAAATGTAATAGTAAGTATATTAATTGTAATATTAATAGCCCTTATAGGAACTGCCAGTTACATCGTATTTAAAGAATTAAATACCCCCAAAACTATGTTTTTAAAAACAATGAATAAATATCTTGAAAGCAATGATTTAGACAATAATATTTTAAATATTTCTGAACTATTTAATCGCGGCGCAACGCTAAAAATGGATAGTAACATAAATCTTAATGGAGCCACTAAAAAAATTTTTAGTGGAAAATTAAATTTAGAATTTATAGATAATCCTAGTGAAAAAAAGCAGTATTTAAATCTTACCTTTGATGATGATAATAACAGTGTTATAAATCTTGAAGGATATTTAAAAGATAACCAAGTGTTCTTTACAATGAAAAATATTTTTGACAAATATTATTATACTGATTCAGAGTACATAAAAATGTATGATGGAAACGACCAAAAGTTAATTAATAATCTAAAAAATAATATTTTGAATTCTTTAAATGACTACTTTACAAATGATATGTTTATTCAAAGTAAGGAAGAAAATATCCGAAAAATATCTGTGTCAATTAGTGATAAGGATATAGCTAATTTATTAATTTTAATTCTAACTAATTTAAAAGATGATAATTCTTTAAGTTTATTTGTTACAGAAGATATGACACTTGATAATCTTCAAAATCAAATTGACGAAAACATTAATTCTCTAAAAGAAAGCCTTGATCAGCAAAGTGATGATAAAAAATATGTTTATAACATATATCTTAATGGTGAAAATCTTGTTAAACAAGAAGTGATTCTTGATAGTATTAAATTAATCATTGAAGGCGAAACAAGTGGAAATATTTCTCTTTTAAATAATGATAAAGAAATAGTTTCAGGTAGTTATGATAAAAACAAATTAAACTTAAAAATCAGTGATAACAATAATAACCCTTATAATTTAACTTTAACTTTTGATAATAATATAACTGATAATAAAATGACTGCCAATTATAATCTTGTCGTAAAAACTATCGCCGAATATGAAGAAGTAGAACTTAAAATAAATACTAAACTAGAAATAACTAAAGAAAGTTCTATTCCTCAAATTAATATTAGTAATGCCAAGAATGTTAAAGATATATCTGATGAAGAATTAGTGGATATTTATACTAAATTAAGTGAAATTCCTCTTTTAGCGCCAATTTTTAATATGTACACTAATTCATTTGATAATAGCTTAGAAAGTAATGATTTTGAATTTTAAAACATATATTTGGTAAGTAGATTAATTAGCAAGTGTTAATTTTTAAAAGATGATACATTTCATCTTTTTTTCATATATTATTGTAGGTGATTATATGGATGATAAAATTTTTGATAAGGTAAAAAAGAAAACTAATATTGACAAAGATACCATTGTTTCCTTAGCTCAAATGGTAAATGATAATGGCTTAAAAGATGAAAAGACTTTACGTACAGTTATTAGAAAGCTAAGTAACATGACTGGCAAAGATGTTTCTGATGAATTAGAAAACAAAATAATCGATTGTATAAAAGATGATAAAGTTCCTAAAAATGTAGAAAATATGTTTTAATGTACAAATACCCCAAAAGTTTGTATAATATTTGCAAAAGTGAGTTGATGTTATGGAAAAAATCAAAGAAAAAATTAAAAAGGAATACTTTAAATATTTAACAGATAAAGAATATCATGAAGTGGATACTTTAAGTGCAGATGAATTATTATCTTTAGTTAATGTTATTTGGAGCCGCTATTTAAGAAAGAATTATTTAGTTCATAAAGTCTCACCTCTAGCGTTTTTAGAGGACATAAATGGACTATTAAATGCTAATAATTTAGGCTTTATAGTAATAAATAAAGCAGATTTAACTGCCGGCAATATTGCTCCAAACATTTGTGGAATTATTTGCGCTGATGTTAAACTTAATAAAATAGTTCTTCCTGATGAAATAACTAATTTAATGAAAAAGGATATTTCTTATTTTCCTGAAATAATCTTAAATACTAATCTTGGCGAAGGACCTCTAAGCAGTAGTTATGAAAATGCTTCATCTTTTGCTGAAGAATATAGTATTGATTTTTTATCAGTTTCAAGTAGGGTAGGAACAAAGGAAGATTATACTAATATGGCTAGAGACATCGTAACAAGCTCTTTATTTACTTATGGCTTAGAAGCTGATATAAATCTTCGAGATAAACTAGTAAAAAAATATGGAAAATTAATTATTAAAATGGTAGAAACAGCTAATTCTTTAGAAAAACGAGAAGAATTAAAAAATAAAATCGCGACTCTTTTGTCTTCTGAATTAGGTATCACTAAATAAAGGCTATAAAGCATAGTCTTTTTCTTTTGCGGTAAATAGATTATAGTCATGGTATATAATATAGTAGGTGATGTTATGTTAGTGGCGATTTGTACAAGACTAGAAATAAAAAATGGTAAGAAGAGATGGTTTATAACTGATTATTTTAAAAAGTTAGCATGCCATCTAAATTGGACTTTAATTCCTATAGTTTCTCCCAAAGATGTTCAAAAAATCAGTGAGCTTTGTCATGCTCTAATAATTCCCGGAAGTGGAAACGATATAAATCCTAAGTATTATAAAGAAAAACCTATATTTAAAAATCAATATTACGATGAAGAATACAAATTAGATAAAGCAGCAATTAAAGCCTTTTTTGGGCAAAATAAAAAAATTATTGGTATATGCGGTGGTATGCAATCATTAAATGTTTATTTTGGTGGTACTTTATTTCAAGATATAGATAATCATAATAATACTTTCCATCCTATTAAAATTATTAATAGTACATTTTTAAGTTCTTATTACAAGAAAAAAACTATAAAAGTAAATTCTTTTCACCATGAGGCTATTAAAAATATAGCGCCTAATTTTCAAATATCAGCAATCAGTAATGATAATATCATAGAAGCTATAGAAAGTGAAAATATTTTAGGTCTTCAATATCATCCCGAAGTACTAAAAGATTATAATATTTTTAAGCATTTTATTGAAAAATGATTAACTTTTAAGCGCTAATTTTTGATGAACTAAGAGAAGCTAAAAAAGAATATGGTATGGCTGAAAATATTGGTTTTGATATAAGAAATAATACTATTAAATTGCTATTAAACTAGCAATTTTTTCATATTAAAATGAATTATCGCGTATTATTTATTGGTGATTACATTGTTTCATTATCGTATTTTAAAAAGAATGTATTATATTTATTTAGTAGTTTTACTAATATTTTTAGTAATTATACTAAGAGTGTTTTATTTACAAGTATTTAAAACATCAAAATTATCTAGTTTAGCAAATAGTCTTTGGAGTCGTAATCTTCCTCTTTTAGCTGACCGCGGAAAGATAACCGATCGTAATGGAACCATTCTTGCTGATAATATTACCACGACATCTTTAGTAGTAGTTCCTGTTCAAATAAAAAATAAAGAAGAAGTAGCTAAAAACTTAGCATCTATTTTAAATACTGATTATTTAAATATCTATAAACATTTAACCAAGCAAACATCAATTGAGCGTATACACCCAGAAGGAAGAGGGCTTTCTTATGATATTGCCGAAAAAATATCAGCCTTAAATTATGATGGAGTATATTTATTAAAAGAATCAAAAAGGTACTATCCTTATGATAAAGTTCTTTCTCATGTCTTAGGTTATGTTGGGATTGATAATCAAGGTTTATCAGGAATTGAACTTGAATACGATAATTATCTAAAAGGTACTGATGGAGGAGTAAAGTATTATTCTGATGGCAAAGGAAATCGATTAAAACTATCCGAAGTTTATGATGAACCTGTTAGTGGCAATAATATTTCTCTTACAATTGATATTGATATTCAGCTTGCCGTCGAAAGGGAACTTGATAATGTTGTAACTAAATATAATCCCGAAAATGCTTTAGCTTTAGTTATGGAACCAAGTACTGGTGAAGTTTTAGCTATGAGCAGCCGTCCTAATTTTAATTCTAATAAATACCAAGAATATAACTTAGAAACCATCAATCGTAACTTGCCTATCTGGGCTACATATGAACCAGGTTCAACATTTAAAATTATCACCTTAGCCTCCGCTATTAATGAAGGAAAAGTAAATTTATTTGAAGATACTTACTATGATGGTGGATCTATTATGGTTGATAGTGCCCGCATTAAATGTTGGAAAAAGGGAGGCCATGGAGCAGAAACTTTCTTACAAGTAGTAGAAAATTCTTGTAACCCTGGCTTTGTTATTCTAGGTCAAAGATTAGGAGCTAACCTTTTATATGATTACTTAAATAAATTTGGCTTCGGCAAGAAAACTGGCATTGATTTAAACGGTGAGTCAAGCGGTATAATGTTTAAATTAAATCAAATGGGACCCGTAGAGACCGCTACAACCGCTTTTGGGCAAGGAATAAGTGTTACACCCATTCAGCAAGTAACAGGAGTATCTGCTGCTATTAATGGTGGCACCTTATATAAACCTTATATTGTTAAAAGTATCAATGAAGGTGAAACTAATAACTTAATTGTTTTAAACGAACCTCAAAGTGTTCGTAAAGTCATCAGTGAAGAATCTTCAAAATTAGTTAGATACGCTCTTGAAAGTGTAGTTCAAAACGGAACTGGTAAAAATGCTTATATTGAAAATTATCGCGTAGGTGGTAAAACTGGTACTGCTCAGAAAGTAAAAGACGGCAAATACATGATTGGAAACTATATTGTTTCGTTTATTGGTTTCTTACCAGCTGATAATCCCAAATACGTTGTATATGTGGCCATTGATCACCCACAAGGAATAAGCCAGTATGGTGGAACTGTATCCGCACCCATCGCCAAAAATATTATGTTAAGCATCATTGATAGTAAAAACATCCCAGCAGTAAATACTGATACCACTAGAGAATATACCTGGCTTGATCAAAAATATATCAAAATGCCTGATGTTACCGGAATGAATCTAACTGAGGCTAAAAAACTTCTTAAAGGTTTTTCCATTGAATATTCTGGTACTGGTGATAAAGTAATTGAGCAGTCTCCGGAAGGAAACTACTTTGCTAAAGAAGGAAGTACCGTCAAATTATTACTCCATTAAATCCCATCTTTTGTAAAGTATGTAAAGTTGTATTTACAACAAAATAATAATAATTGTATAATTAATGAAGAGGTGACATTTAATTATGTTAATTTTAGCTAAATCAATTTTAGGATTAATGCTTGGCTTTGTCTTATCTTTAATTACAGCCGTGATATTAATTCCTCTTTTAAGAAAGTTCCACGTTGGCCAAAGTGTTAGCCACTTAATTAATGCAAGACACTTAAAAAAAGAAGGAACACCAACCATTGGCGGTTTAATATTTATTATTCCTACTGTTATAATTATGTTTGTTTTATATTTAAGAGGTAGTGTTGAATTATCGTCCAATTTGATTATTCTAATATTTGTCTTCCTATCTTACGCTCTTTTAGGCTTGGTTGATGACATTTTAAAAGTCAAATATCATAATAATGCTGGACTTAAAACTTTGACTAAACTATTTTTACAAACTGTTATTGCCATTATTTTCTATATCATATTTAAAAACAATGGTGGTGACTCTAACTTAGTAATTACTTCCTTAAATATTAATATTCCTTTAGGTTGGTGTTTTGGTTTATTTATTTTACTAGTACTTGTTGGAACTACTAATGCAGTAAATATTACCGATGGTTTAGATGGTCTAGCTGGTGGCTTATCAGTTATGGCTTTCTTAGCATACGGTGTAATTGCCTGGGGTTCCAGTTGGATTGCTGGTTATCAAGATATTGCTATCTTTGCTTTTGTTTTAGTAGGTGGTTTGTTAGGATTTCTTGTCTTTAATACTCATCCTGCCAAAGTATTTATGGGAGATACCGGCTCTTTAGCTCTTGGTGGTGCTCTTGCTACCATTGCAATCTTAACTCGCCATGAACTATCCTTAATTTTAATTGGTGGCGTCTTCGTTGTTGAAACGTTATGTTCACTAATTCAAATAATTGCTATTCGTAAATTTCATAAAAAAGTATTTTTAAAAGCACCGCTTCATCATCATTTTGAAGAACTAGGTTGGTGTGAAACCGATATTGTAAAATTGTTCTGGGTCGTTGGCTTCTTGCTATCTATGATCGGTATAATCTACGGAGTATGGTTATAATTTAATAAGCAAAACTATAAAATATTAATAGGTGATTTAATGAAAAGAAACCTATTAATTTTTTTTGTTTGTCTTTTATTAGGAGCTTTTGGTCTTCTTATGATATATTCATCATCCAGTATCTGGAGTTCTTACAAATTCAATGATTCCTTTTACTATGTTAAACATCAGTTATTATTTTATATTGCTGGTATAATTGCCATAAGTATATTAAGAAAAATTGACTATAAAACTTATGAAAAATACGCTAACATCATCTTATTTGCCTCTATAATATTATTAGCCTTAGTATTAATTCCTGGTATCGGTAAAGTGCGAAATGGTTCTAGGAGTTGGTTTGGTATCGGCTCTTTTGGTTTTCAGCCCTCTGAACTTGCTAAATTATCTTTAATTATCTTTACCGCTAAATATCTAGCAAATAATGAAAAAGAAGTCAAAAAATTTAAAAGTGGGGTAGTTCCTATTTTGATAATTATCTTTCTCTTTTTCGGATTAATAATGTTAGAGCCTGATTTTGGTTCTGCTATGGTCATGGTTATGACGGTTGTAACTATGCTATTTGCATCCAACATCAAACTTTCCTTTTTTGGTATTATGGGACTTCTTGGAATATTAGGCATTGTTGGTCTAATTATCATTGCTCCATATCGTATGGCCAGAATTGTATCCTTTTTAAATCCATGGGTGGATCCTTTAGGTAGTGGCTTTCAAATCATTCAAAGTTTATACGCTATATGTCCATCAGGCTTATTCGGCCGTGGCTTCGGTAATTCCATTCAAAAACATTTTTATTTGCCTGAACCTCAAACCGATTTCATTTTTGCAATTATTAGTGAAGAATTTGGAATCGTCGGTATTATAATCATTATCTCTTTATTTTTTCTTATCTTTTATCAAAGCATTAAAATTAGTTTAAATACTAATGATTTATTCGGTAAATATCTTTCATTTGGTCTCATAATGGGAATTATCATTCAAATGATTTTAAATATTTGCGTCGTTATTGGCATCGTACCTGTAACTGGAGTAACTCTTCCATTTATAAGTTATGGTGGTTCTAGTTTGCTTGTAAGTATGGCATCTATCGGTATTATTCTTAATATTAGTGATAAAATAAAATAATTATATCTACTGTACAAAAATGGTAAAAAGCACAATTTTGATAATGTATTTTCATTTACGCAAAAAATAAAATTTTATAAAAATCACAAAGAATTACAAAAAGTTGCAACTTTTTTGATAGGTTGCCTTACGATGATAACATACAGTTTTAGGGTTCTATTATATTTAATTTTGAAAGAAATTAGATTATGTTAAATGTTAATTAAATCAGTAATATAGTTACCAACCAAATATAAGGGAGCAACTATGCATTATAGCAGTGAATTAGCAAGGAATAGAATAGAAATTTATTACTAGTTTTTTATTACTTGTTTTGAAGTTAAAGAAAAACTTGCACAAAACGAAAAATTATTGACTTAATAATGGCATAACGATATTATATAGTCTATATCAAAAATGAGTTGATTAAAATGGACACAGCAAAATTGTATCAATTACTAAAATTATTAAACGACTGTAATGTGGATTGTAGTTATGATAGTTTTAGAACAGACAGCATATTATTTATCGAAGAGGCAAGACAATTTTTTTCATCGTTAGACTTAAATTTACACGATATTTATTTTCTCAATTGTGGAATTATTAGAATAATAAATCCATTAGAATTACCCATAAAATTAGTAAAAACTCAAAATCAGTTTTATGGGCAAACAAGATTTATAATGACACAAGATGAGCCTGTTTTTAATTCGATTATTTTAGGTGATAATTTGAGCCATATGAGTAGTTGTATTTATGTTCATGAACTAATACATACACAAACAGCATACGATGTGAGAAGCATGGACAAGCAAGAAATAATAAGTGTATTTATGGATAAATTAGCTTCATTAAATAAAAATCAGAAAACATTTGTTATTAATCAACATTATAGATTTAATATGCTGAAAGATGCAATATATTTAATTCTTTTCAAAAACCTGTCAATAGAGCAATTAAAAAAAATTAAAATTATTATTGAAACTATTTTAGAATCAGAACATTTATTTAATAAATATATTAATGGCTCTAATAATGATAAGATTAGCATTTTAAATAACATACAAAGGGTTTTTGACAGAAAAATAGATATTTTGGATTTTCTTGACATAATAGGTATCAATCTTTATAATAGTTTAAAAGAAACGTATATTTTAGACAATTTAAAATTAGGAGAAAAGAAATTACTATAAATTTTATTTAAAACATTATTTTAATAGGAGGTTTTTATGGGAGATAAATGTGAGTGGTTTAGCTGTGATGTAGATACAGGCGAGGTTGTAGCAAAAACTGAAATAAATGAAGATGGTTCAGTTAATCGATACGAGTATACCGTGCCAGATAATATAAAAGAAGGACATGGGGATAAATATTATGAATCCTACGAGGATTTCATAAATGATAATCCTTCATTCGAACGTGACAAAAATGATGAAGAAAGTATTTATAGATATTGGGCTGGTAATGGTTTTGATTTAGGAATGTCAGAAATTAAAAAAACTCTATGTATTAAAAAGTGAGGGAATATATTTATGAAAGATAATTATAATGAATCTACTGATTTGATATATCGATTTAAATTTTATTTTGCCGATGGAACATCTAAATTAAGCAATTGTAAAAGTAAAAATGTAGAAAATTTATATTATGATCTTGAGGGAATATTGGATGTTGATACTTATAAATCCCTTTGTAAAAGCGAATTAACTACGCATCAACTACTATTATTAGCAAGCAAATCATATCCAAGTCTTTATGCGTTTAGGAACAAAAAAATTATTAAAATAGAAATAATTAATACAGAAAATAATGAAATAATAGATTCAATTAATTGCAAATAAAGTCACAAACTAGAAATAATATTTTTCTAGTTTTTTTCAATTAAACCATTTTTAGTAAAATGAACTGTTTGCCTCAAAGAAACAAAATAAAAGTGATTGACTATATTAACATAAATCAAAATTAAAATCATATTCTTTAAATAGGTGATTTAATGATTAAAATGTATGGGAAGAAGATAGTAAAATTGGATTTTATACATAATAAAGAAGGTGAAAATCTAAAAGACATTATAAATAAAAGTTTTAAAGAGGAATTATATAATAAAAAATTACTTTTTAAAGATATGTTATATGAAAATTCCCAAAATTAAAAGGGAGCAATAATATTCTATGATAGAAAATCAAATTTATAAATGCGCAGATTATTTAAGACTTTCAAAGGATGATATTGGAAAAATTGATGAATCTTCGTCAATTTCAAGTCAAAGGATGATAATTAATTCATTTGCAAAACACAATAACTTAAATCTTGTTAAAGAATATATTGATGATGGATATTCAGGAGGCAACTTTGAAAGACCCGCTTTTACAGAAATGATTCAAGATATTGAAAATGGACTTATAAATTGCGTTATTACAAAGGACTTATCAAGACTAGGACGTGAAATGTACGTTACCGGTAAATATATAGAGGAATTTTTTTTAGAACATAATGTTAGATACATTGCTATAAATGATTCATACGATTCATTAATTGGTGATTCAATGTTAGGTTTAAGATTAGGAGTGAATGATTTATATTTAAGAGATGTATCCAAAAAAGTAAAATCTTCATTTAGAGTAAAACAAGAAAAAGGAGAATATATCGGTTCTTTTCCTTGTTATGGTTATATGAAAGATCCTAACAACCATCATAAATTAATTGTTGATCCAGAAGCAAGTGAAATTGTTAAATTAATATTTTCACTAGCTCTTGATGGCCAAGGAGTTTGCGTAATTGCCTGAAAATTAACAGAAAGACAAGTTCCTATCCCAATAGTGTATAAAAAAGAGCCTAGAGGTTTAAAAGTCACAGAAAATAACGGAAATGGTATTTGGAAACATTCTACATTAAGAAATATTTTAACCAATGAAATGTATATTGGTAATATGGTTCAGCACACACATGAAAAAATAAGTTATAATAATAAAAAATGTCGTAAAACCAAAAAAGAAGAGTATATTATAGTTAAAAATACCCATGAGCCAATTATAAGTAAGGAAGATTTTGATAAAGTACAAGAAATAATAAAGAAAAGACATACAACACCAAAGGAAAAAGCTTTTGATAAGTACTTATTATCGGGCTTACTTGTATGTGGTAAATGTGGTCATTCTTTAGGGATTACATCCAAAAATACTACTAAAACCAAAACTAAATATACAAGTTGTAATTACTATAATAGAAAAGGAAAAACTTCAGGATGTACGCCTAATAGATTAAACTATGACTTATTAGAAAAAGATGTAATAAATTATTTAAAAGAAATTGGTGAAGAATTTATAAAACATTATGATATTAGAAATTTAGTGGAAGATTCTGTTTATATCTATAATAAAGATTTATTAGAACTAAAAAATAATGTAGATGCAATACAAATAAAAATTGATAAGGAAATAAGTACAATATCTAGTTTATATAATGATAAAATGGAAGGCCATATATCACTAGAAATTTTTAAAAAATTATCGCAAGATCACGAAAATAATTTACAAATTTTAAATAAAGAAAAAGAAAAATTAGAGTCTAAATACAATAACTTATCAAATGAACGAGCTGAAATGAATTTTACTCGTTGTAGGGCTTTAGTTGAAAAGTATGTAAGTATGAAAAAGCCGAGTAGAACCTTGATAAAAGATTAATAAATAGCATTGTTATTTATGATCATGGTACTATAAAAGAAGTAAAAATTAATTTAAAATTTAAAATGTTATCCAGCTTTACAAGCATTATTAAGGTTTAAAAATATCATATACGAAAGGCAACCACTTATTTTTTTACCACACTATAAAGGGCAACTGGAGTAACTCTTCCTTTTATAAGTTATGGTGGTTCTAGTTTACTCGTAAGTATGGCATCTATCGGTATCATTCTTAATATTAGTGATAAGATAAAATAATATATCTACTGTACAAAACCGGCAAAAAGCACAATTTTGTACAGTACACTGTACAAAATTGACAATGACATTCATTTGAATTATAATGTAATAGGAGATGAATTATATGATAAAAAGAGAAAAGTATCTAAAAAACATTAGACCATTTTATGAACAAGATTTAATTAAAGTAATAACAGGAATTAGAAGATGTGGTAAATCAGTTATATTAACCCAAATAATGGATGAATTAAAACAAACTGGTATAAAGGAAGAACAAATAATATATATTAATTTCGAATTTGCTGATTATATTGATATAACAAATGCTAAAGAACTAAATAATTTTATTGAAAAAAAGTTAGTTAATAATGATAAATATTATGTATTTTTTGATGAAATTCAAAATGTAGATAAATGGGAAAAAGTAGTAAATTCACTTAAGTCTAAATACAAAGAGAATATTTCATTATTTATTACTGGCTCTAATAGTGATTTACTTTCCGGAGAATTAGCAACTCATATTGCCGGTAGATATGTAAGTTTTAAAATTTATCCATTCACTTTTAATGAAGTATGTGAATTTAAAGGTATTAAAAACAAAGATAAATATGAACTAGAAAAAGTATTTGATGATTATATTATTTGGGGAGGAATGCCTCAAAGATTTTCTATGAATGATGAACTTCAAGTTAAAACATATCTATCTGATGTATATAATTCAATTGTTATTAAAGATATAGTCGAAAGATTTAAAATTAAGGATCTTGATTTATTTAATAAAATACTAACCTTTATCATTACCACACCTTCTCAAACTTTTTCTGCCGAAAGCTTATCAAGTTATTTACTTAGTGAAAATATTGAAGTTTCCAAAATGACTATATATAATTATTTGGAATACATGTGTAGAGCAATGCTAATAAATAAAGCAGATAGATATGATGTACGTGGCAAAAGAATATTAAATGGAAAATACAAATATTATTTAACTGATTTAGGTTTAGGTCAAGTAACAAATAATGAAAGAAAAAAACAAATGGGAGCATATTTAGAAAATATTGTTTACAATGAATTAATATCTAGAGGTTATGACGTTAAAGTAGGAGCATTAGAAACCGGTGAAATTGATTTTATAGCAACAAAGTTTGAAGTAAAAGAATATTATCAAGTAGCTTATCATTTAACTGATGAAATTATTGATAGAGAATTTGCTGTTTATAATAATATTCAAGATAATTTTCCTAAATATGTTATTTCTTGTGATACATTTGATTTTTCTCAAAATGGTATTATTCATAAAAATATTATTGATTTCTTGTTAAATAAATAGTAACTGTCAAATAAGTACAAATAATAAATAAAAATAAAATATTCATGATATACTGAGATTATAGGTGAGTTTTATGTCAAAAAAAATAACAATCGGACTATTTAATGATTCATTCTTTCCCGTTGTAGATGGGGTAGTAATGGTAATTGATAACTATGCCCGCAGATTATCCAAATATGCTAATGTCATAGTTTTTGTTCCTGATTATTATAATCGTATAGGTGATGACAGTGAGTTTCCATATAAAGTAGTAAGATGTCGTTCTTTAAAAGTTCCCTTTATTGATTATTCCTTATCAGTTCCAAAATTTGATAAATCATTTAAAGAAGAACTTAGTAAGTATAGCTTAGATATCGTTCATATCCACTCTCCCTTTACGATTGGAAGACTAGGAATAATGTATGCTAAAAAACATAATATACCTTGCGTTGCTACTATGCATTCTCAGTTTAAAAGAGATGTTCTAAGATATGTAAAATCTGATTTAATTGCCTCTAAAATTAACTATCAAATTATTAAATGCTTTGATAAGTGTGATGAGTGCTGGGCCGTTAATAGTGAAATAGCTCGCATTTTTTATGAAGATTATCATGTAAAAAGAATGCCTAAAGTAATGAATAACGCTACCGAAATGACACCTGTCAAAGATCCTAAAAAATCTATTAATTTTATTAATAAAAAACATCATTTAAATAATTCTTATAAAGTATTTTTATTTGTTGGCCGCATTAACAAATTAAAAAACGTTCTATTTATTGCCGATAGCATTAAAGCCTTAAAAGAAAAGAAACCTCACTTCAAATTTAAAATGATTTATGTAGGTAGTGGCCAAGATGAGCAAGAACTAAAAGAATATATCACTAAATTAAATCTTGAAGAAGATGTTATAATGACTGGTAATATAACTGATCGCTGGGAGCTTGCTTCTTATTATCAAAGAGCTGATTTATTATTGTTTCCATCTTTTTATGATGCTTCATCTATTGTTCAAATTGAAGCTGCTAGTCAAAAAACACCGGGTATCTTTTTAGAAAATACTGCAACGAGTGCCACCGTAACTGATAATGTAAATGGTTATATAAGTAAGAATTCCCCCGATGCTTATAGTGATAAAATAATTGAAGTTTTAAGTGATCCTAAAAAATATAAAACAGTTTGTGAAAAAGCTTATCAAGACTTATATAAAACCTGGAGTGATGTAACTAATGAAATTTATGATAACTATATAAAACTAATAGAAATGAACTCTAATAAAAAGTAATTTTTATTTAGAGTTTTTTCTTTTCTTTACAAAAAGTGACAAATAAGCAGTCTAACACCTTTTATAATTAAGTTAATATGATATAATCAAATTAGGAAATATAAAGTAGGAGGGTAGAGTTATGATTTTTTCTAGTATGACATTTTTATATTACTTTTTGCCTGCTTTCTTACTATGTTATTATTTAGTACCTAAGAAATATAAAAAGATTTGTCTTATTATTTTTAGTTTAATATTTTATGCATATGGCGATATTAAATATGTGCCATTACTAATTATATCGGCTTGTTTAAATTATTTTCTAGGAAAGAAAATTAGTGGTAAGAAACATCCTAAATTATTTCTTATTCTAGGACTTATCTTAAACTTCGGGCTTCTTTTCTATTATAAATACTATAATTTCTTTATTGAAAACATAAATAATTTAACTGGCATTCATTTATCTTTTATTAGAGTTGCAATCCCCTTAGGTCTTAGTTTTTATACTTTTCAAAACGCTAGTTATTTAATTGATATCTATACGCACAAAATCAAGGATGCTAAAAACTTACTAAATTACATGACATATTTACTTATGTTTCCTCACTTAGCCGAAGGACCAATTGTAAGATATGCAGATATTGAAAAGAACCTTGATAATCCTAAACAGGATTTTACTTCTTTTTCAAGTGGCGTCAGCAGATTTATTATTGGTTTATCCAAAAAAGTTATTTTAGCCGATACCTTAACTTATTTTTCTAAAAGCCTAGCATCCCTAAATACTCCTAGTATTTTATCATACTGGCTTAAAGCTTTTAATGATACCTTCGTTTTATATTTAGACTTTTCTGGTTACAGTGATATGGCAATTGGCCTAGGTTTAATGATTGGTTTTAAATTTTTAGAAAACTTTAATTACCCATTAGCATCTTTCAGTATTACTGATTTTTGGCGCAGATGGCACATTTCATTATCTTCTTGGTTTAAAGACTACATCTATATTCCTTTAAAAGGAAGCCGCGTTAAACCATTAAGAAGAGCCTTTAATATCTTTATTGTTTGGCTTGCTACCGGCTTTTGGCATGGTGCTTCTTGGAATTTTATATTTTGGGGACTATATTATGCGATTATTTTAATCATCGAAAAAAAGTTTTTTCAAAAGTTCTTAGATAAACATCACCTAATTGGTCTTATTTATACTAATGTAATAGTTGCCATTGGCTTTGTCATTTTTAATGAAACTGATTTAAGTAAAGCCTTTCTATTTATCAAAAATATGTTTTCCTTTACTTCTTTAGATTTTGTAAATCTTGAAACCTTATACTATCTAAAAAATTATTTGCTTATTTTTGTGCTAGGAATAATTGCTAGTTCTAAATTTATTAAAAATATAAATGAAAAATTTGCTGAAAACGATAAACTTGCTAACGTAGTAGGATATATCAAACCTATTGTCTATATTATTTTACTTATTATATCTACATCTTTTATTATTGATTCATCATCAAATCCCTTTTTATATTTTAAATTTTAAGGAGGTCTTATGAAAGATAAAATTATATCCCTTTCTTTTGTAGCATTTTTATTAATCTATAGTTTATTAAGTCTTTTAATTCCTGATAAAGAAGTGTCCATTAAAGAAAGAAGAAAACTTGCATCTGTTCCTAAAATAACGATTAAAAGTTTGCTTAATGGGACTTATTTTGAAAAGGTGGATGACTATATTTTAGATCAGGCTCCTATGCGAGATAACTTTAGAGGACTTAAAAGTTTTATCAGCAAAAAAGTTTTTATGTCTAAAGAAGATAATGGCATATTAGAAACTCAAAATCATTTATTTAATTTAGATGCTACCTTAAATGAGTCATCTGTAAATTACTTTCTAACTAAAATAAATAGTATTAATCAAAAATATGTAACATCAAATAATGCCTATTTCATCTATATTCCTGATAAGAATTATTACTTAAATGACAAAAATGTTCCTAAAAAAGATTACAATAAATTCATGCAAATGGTTAATCAAAATTTGGCTAGTAACATTCAAAAAATAGATATTTTAGATACTTTAAGTTTAGATAATTATTATCACACCGATATTCACTGGAAGCAGGAAACGTTAGAAAAAACTTTAAATAAAATTGCATCTAGCATGAATATTTTTGTCAATATGCCAAATATAACAAATAGCTTTAGTCCCTTTTATGGTGCCTTATATGGTAGCACTATTTCTAATATTAAACCTGATACTATTACATATCTATCGAGTGATATTATAAATAATAGTACCGTTTATAATTACGAGAAAAAATTAATAACTAAGGTATATAATAATGATAACTTAAATGATATTGATAGATATGATATATACTTAAGTGGTGCCACATCTTTACTAATAATAAATAATAAAAACGCTCAAAATAATAAAGAACTTGTAGTATTTAGAGATTCCTTTGCAAGTAGTTTAGTACCATTACTAATACCTGCATACTCTAAAATTACAATGATAGATTTAAGATATTTATCAAGTAAGTACCTTGATAAAATCCCTGAAATAAATATCAATAGTAATACCGACATTTTATTTATATATAGTATGCCGGTTATAAATAATAGTTTTGCTTTAAAATAGGAGGAAAAAATGAAAAAAAGACTATGTTTAATTTTAATATGTTTTATGGTAGCTTTAACTTTTGGCTGCTCAAAAAATAGTAGTGGACCAGAAGGTTCTCTAAAAAGTATTATGAATAAAATATATGAAGGAATTCCTAGTGATGATATACAAGAGTTAGAACGCATTAAAGTAAATAAAGAAAACGAAGAATATTACTTAGGAAAAATTACATTTGAATATGAGGAAGCCCTAGCATCAGAGCCAATGATGACATCTGTTGCTCACTCTGTAGTACTTATAAGAGTTAAAGACGAAATGACTGCATCAAAAGCCAAAGAAGAGTTAAAAGAAACTGTTGACCCTCGAAAATGGGTATGTGTTGGAGTTGATAATGTCATAACTGAGAGTAAGGGTAACTTAGTCCTTTTAGTTATGGATGATGAAATAGGAACTAAAATAAGAGATAACTTTTTAGAATTATAAAAAAGAGGTAGTAAAAATGAAAGAAAAATATTTTCAAAACATATTAATAATATCACTTGTTGCTTTAATAAGTATTCCTGGAGTATTTTTCTTTAAACCGGCTCATAAGCAAGAAATTACTAAAAACACTACTACTAAAACTATCACTGTAAAAACTGAAACAACAACTGCTGAATCTACCACGACTACCACAACAACTGCAAAGGTAATCACTACTAAAACCACCACGAAAAAAACTACTACTTCTAATTCTTCTGATATTTTATTATATAAGCCATATCACGTTGAACCAGCTGATAGTTATTCCATTGAAGGCATTTCTTATGGCGATATTAAAACAATTTTTAAAAATAAAAATGCCTATGTTATTGGTGACTCCATGGTTGAAGGCTTAACCGCCTATAATGTTTTAGATGAAGATCAAGCTGTTTTTCACCGTGGTCGCCGCATTGATAATATGGAAAAAGATCTTCCTAAATTATCAAATCAAAATCCTAGTTATTTATTTTTATCATATGGCTCTAATGACTTAGAACTTTGGACGGGTAGAGTAAACTCTTTTATTTCTGCTTACCGTAAGAAATTAAATTATTTAAAAGAAGCACTGCCTAATACTATTATTATCATAAATTCAATTTTACCAGCTAGTCAAAAAGCCGTTAATAAAAGTAGTGCATTTTCATACCAAGAACTTTTTAATAATGAACTTAAAAATCTAGCTAATGAATTAAATGTTCCTTTTTTAGAAAATAGTGTATACTTAAATGAGAGAGAAAAACCATATTCATCCGATGGTATCCATCCTAAAGCCTTTTATTTCACATTATGGGGCAAACATATGGTTAGTTATTTAAATAGTAACTAGAAAGGCAAAAATATGAAATTTTTAAATGACAGTGATTTATTAGATCAACACTTTCTTATAAATGAAAAATATATTAAAGATTTTATTAAAATTTGTAATCTTCAAAAAGATGATATAGTTTTAGAAGTCGGTCCCGGAGTAGGAACTTTAACTAAATTAATTGCTCCTAAAGTAGCTCATATGTATGTTATCGAAAAAGATATAAGATTAAAAGAGTATTTAGAAAACATTCCTGGTATCGAAATTATTTTTGGCGATGTTATCAAATGTAATTTACCTAAAGTTAATAAAATCATAACTTCTCTTCCATATAGTATAATTGAGCCTTTCATTTATAAAATGAAAAATTTAACTAATACGGAAATATATATGATTATGGGCAAAAATTATATAGATAATGTAGTAAATAAAAAAATAAACAATTTATCTTTATTAACTAATACTTTTTTTGATGCTTTAAAATATGAAGACATTCCGCCATCAGCCTTTGATCCCACCCCTAAAGTTATGTCATCTATTATTAAATTAACCCCTAAAACAAAGTATAATACTTTAGAATCTATTATCAAAAATATTTATTTATTAGACGAAAAAAAATTAAAAAATGCTTTACTTGAAAGCTTAATAATTGTAAAAAAATATACAAAAAAAGAAGCTAAAGAAGTAATCAAAAGTTTAAATATTGATGAAGAAATATTAAATAAACAATTTAATATTTTAAATAATGATGAAATAAAAAAAGTATATGAAATATTACTAACTAAATACGCTTGACATTAATACCCTAAATATGTAGAATAGGAGCTGCATTTAAAGGGGGTATTATGAAAAAAATAAATCAAGAAAATCAAGCAGAAAATATTAATTTAAATATTAAATCTAAAAAAGTAATGGATAAAATAATAACTAATTTTCAAAAACAATACCAAAGAGAAATAAAAAACTGTAAAATTGAAAATAATTCATCTTATCATGATTTTTGCCAAGCTTGCGTTAATCAAAGCGATAGAATGCTTTACTTTTATTTTTTCCTTTCAACTTCTGATTTATGGTTGAGATTAGAAGATCAAGAATTAATTAAAGCTATAATTAAAACAATTTTTGCTAATAATAATTTTTTAAGTTCATCATACACTTATGAAAACAATGAAATTTCTTATTGTGAAACGGATCCATATATTTTATATAAAATTTACTTAGATGAATTATCCAATCCAAGTAGAAATATTGATATATCTTGGGTAAGATATTATTTATCATGCAATGTTTTAAGTCAAATGCTTTCTTGGACTTATCTACCATCTCCTAATTCTCAAGAATTATTTAATAAAGTGTTACGTTATCAAGAATTAGGTAAATTTCTAGTTTGCGCTTTTGGTGAAGGAGCGTATAGTAAAAATTCTTTCTTTCTTTTAACCAAGTTAAAAACAATATTATCTTACGCCTATTTCCATGCTGATATAGTTAAAGCCATCTATAAGCCTTTTATAGATAACTTAGCAAGTGCTAGTATCGAAAATGGCGAAAAAGTAGATGCCGCTTATGTTAAGGCTTTAGAAGAATGTAAAGTAGTATCACCCGCATTTATGCATTTAGAAAGTAAACTGCAAGAAAAAGATGCTTTAAAACTAGAAAATGCCCCAAAAGAAGAAGATTCAAATTCAACCGTAACATTTACCGAAGATGACCATTTGAGTATTAAATCTAAAAACAAGATGGATAAATTAATTACCGAATTTAAAAAAGTTTATTTTGGCGGACCTGCAGATTATAAAATTGCAAGTAATTCATACTTTCATGAATTTTGCCAAATATGCGTTAGTCAAAGTGACCACATACCTTACTTTTATTTTTTGCTTTCAACTTCTGATTTATGGTGGAAATTAAAAGAACAAGAATTAATTAAAGATATTATCAAAACGATTATTATTAATGATAGCTTTTTAGCTTCATCATATACTTATAAAAGCCATGAAATTTCTTATAATAGCAATAAACCATATATTTTCTATAAAATTTATTTAGATGAATTATCTAATCCTAGTGAAAATATTAATATTCATACTATAAGAGATTATTTATTTCATAATGTCTTAGAAAACATGGCTTTGCCGCACACTCTTTCAAACAGTTATAGAGATCTATTAAATATATTATTACAAAATCATGAATTAGGGCAATTTTTAGTTTGTGCTTGTGGTGGTGAAATGTTTAGTAAATATCCTACATTTCCTTTAAAAGAACAACTAAAAATAATGCTATCTTATTCTTATGACCATAGTGATATGGTTAAAACCCTATACGAACCATTTATAGATACCTTGGCAAGTGCTAGTATCGAAGATGGCAAAAGAGTAGATGCAGCCCTTGCTAAATATTTAGAAGAATGTAACGCCAAGTCATCATCATTTGATTTCTTAGATATCAAACCTAAAAATTTAAAACCGTTAGATTAAAATCCATCAAAGCAAAATTAAGTAAGAAGATAAAAAATATCTTCTTTTTTTCTTGGGACAAATATGCTATAATTTAATCATAATAGGGGCTGATAATTATGAATAAGAAAGGTCAAGCGTTAGTAGAATTTATTATAATTGTGCCCATTGTGGTTATGATTTTTTTAGGAATTATCGATTACATAATGATTTTTAGCGCCAAAAACAATCTTGAAAATAAGATAAGCGAAGTCGTAAAAATCTATCACGAATATAATGATGAAAATGAAATTAAAAACTATTTATCCGCATCTAAAGATGATAAAAATATAAATTATAATATAAAGCAAGATGACAAATATGTTACGATTTCTTTAGAAGAAAACTATGAGTTTATCACGCCAGGATTAAGTAAAATAATGCCATCACCTTTCATTTTAAAAACAGAAAGGGTTCTGCTTAATGAATAAAAAAGGTCAGTCATTAGTTTTATTTATTATCATGATTCCTATTATATTTATTATCTTTATGTATGTGTATGATTATGGTAATTATCTTCAAAATAAAACTAAATTAAATGATATCGCGGTAGAAACAGCTAAAGAAGTATTATCATCAAATGAGCCAAATAAAGAAGAAGAAACTAAAAAACTATTTAAACTAAATAACATAGATACTACAAATTTAAAAGTGACATACCAAGATAATATTTTAAAAATAACAAACAAAATTAAAATAAAAGAAAAAAGTAAATTTTCTAATATAAATTTAAATGAAATAACCATAAATATAGTTGCAGAAAAGGTTAATAATGATATAATTATAAAAGAATAGGGAAGGTATTATGGCAAAGGGTAAAAGTGTGTGTATATATGGTGCCAAAGGTGGAATTGGAAAAACAACGTTTGTAATAAATTTAGCTGGTATTATATCCAAATTAGATAAAAAAGTTTTAATTATCGATTTAGACTTATGTACTGGTGCTATTGCGGCATCATTAAATAAAGACGTAAGTAAAACAATTTATAATTTTTATGAAGATTATAGTAATAATCGCTTTGATAACATTGATAAATATATTACTAAATATAATGATAATATATCCTTTTTAGCATGTCCTAAAGATCCTCGTTTTTCAAATAAAATTGAAAGTTCCATCATAACAACTCTTTTAGATAAATGTAAATACCTTTATGATGTTATTTTAATTGATACCACCAGTTACTTAAATGAAATAAATGTTTTAGCCCTTGATAAATGTGATGAAATATTATTTATGACAACCAATGATTTAGCGTCCTTAAAAAATTTAAAAAATGTCCTAAATATTTTATATGATAGTGACGTTTCTAAATATAAAATTATTCTTAATAACAGTGTCAAATTAGATAAAAAATACTTTAGCAATTATGATATTAAAAACATCTTAAAATCTAATATTGATTATATTATCAGTGATAAATTTCATTATAATAAATTAGATTCTTTAGTTTATAACGGAGAAATTATGTCTTTAAGATTTAGTAATTATCCTGATGAAAAAATTCTTTATTTAATCGCAAGAGATATATTAAAGGAGGAAGCATGAGTAAAAGTTTATATGATGCTTTTGATTTTAAAAAAAGCAAAGAAGAAGAAAGTACTATGACTGATTATGAAGTCTTTAAAGACAAAAAACTCTTAGATGAATTAAGAAAAAAAATAATCGAGCATTTAATTGATAAGAATATTCCTAGTGGTAAATACTTAGATGATTTTATTAATGACGAAATAGATACTTGTTTAGAAGGATATGACTTAACTAATTTAGAAAGAAATCATATCTATAACTTAATTAATGATGAAATTAACGGCTATGGGCCTATCAGTGAGCTATTAAATGACAAAAATATTACTGAAATTATGGTTAATGGTCCTAAAGATGTATATGTCGAAATTGAAGGAAAATTAGTAAAAGATGAAAGTATTTCCTTTATTAATGATGAACACATTATTAGAACTATTCAAAGACTTATTCAACCTCTAGGAAGAACCATTGATACAACCAATCCGATGGTTGACTCAAGATTAAGTGATGGCTCTAGAATTAATGCTGTTATCCCGCCTCTTAGTGTTAATGGACCAATTATAACCATACGTAAATTCAAAAGAAATATGACGAGCATTGATGATTTACTTAGAGTAGGAACCCTTACTACTGAAATGGCTGTCTTTTTAGAAGCAGCTGTAAAAGGCAAACTAAATATTATTGTCTGCGGTGGTACTGGCTCTGGTAAAACAACCCTTTTAAATATTATTAGTAGTTTTATCGGTGAAAACGAAAGAATTATCACGATTGAAGATGCTGCCGAATTAAAACTCGAACAAAATCATGTAATTAGTTTAGAAACTAGAACTGTAAATTATAATACCAGTGCGGCTATTACGATTAGAGACTTAGTAATAAATGCTCTTCGTATGAGACCCGATCGTATTATTGTCGGTGAGTGCCGTGGTAAAGAAGCCTTTGATATGCTTCAAGCCATGAATACCGGTCATGATGGATCCCTTACTACTTTACATGCTAATGGTAGTATGGATGCCTTAAATCGTTTAGAAACTATGGTTTTAATGAGTGGTATGGATATTCCTATCATGGCCATTCGCGAATATATTGAAAATGCTATTGATTTAGTTATAAATATTGAAAGAATGCACGATGGAAAAAGGAAAATCACTAATATTTCTGAAGTTGTTGGCATTGAAAACTCTATGATAAAATTAAATCCTATTTTTGAATTTATCCAAAAAGGATTAACCGATACTGGCGAAGAAAATGGAGAATTTATTAAAACTACCAAAGCACCAAAAATATTAAATGTCTTAAAATCTCGTGGCATTAAAGACTTAGATAAAATGTTTAAAACACCTAAAAAAGAAAAATAAATATAATAGAAAGGACTATTTTTAGAGATGAATAAAATACTAAAAATAATAACTGTGTTAACTATTTTACTTATTCTATTTAAAATAATAAGAGTTTTTATTGCCTCTAAAAATAATCAAAGAATAAGCAAATATACCGTTAATAATAATCGTAACGAAAAGCACTCCCTAGGAGAGAAAATTGCTATTTTGTACTATAAATCTCGTACATACTTAGTAAACACTCTAATGCATTTAAAAATAATGCAAAAAGTATCTAAATATTATGAAAAATATATCCATACAAATATTAAAAATGATAAAGCACCTTATGAGATTATTGCTAATAAAATAAGTTTATCTTTTGTTTTTGGTTTTATTTATATAATATCCGCTATTTATAAATCATCATTTGACTTTTCTGCTTGCATCCTTTCCTTATTTGTCGGATACTTTGCTTACAATATTTATTTAATAATTCATGAGCGTCATCGTAACACTCAAATAGAAAATGATTTATTAAAAAGTATCATTATTATGAATAACGCATTTAAATCAGGCTATAATATCACTCAGGCCATAACCATGGTAACTAAAGACTTAACTGGCCCTATTAGTGAAGAATTTGCTAAAATAAGTACTGATTTAAAGTATGGTTTAGAAATAAAAGAAGTATTTGATCGTTTCTATGAACGTGTAAACGTCAAAGACGCAAGCTATATAACTAGTAGTTTAAGTTTGCTAAATTTAACAGGTGGTAATTTAATTCCTATTTTTAGTAGCATTGAAAAATCCTTTACTAATAAAAAAAGAGTTAAAGACGAATTAAAATCTTTAACAAGTAGTTCTAAATTAGTTTATTACTTTTTATTAGTAATGCCTATTGTTTTATGTTTAATATTAGTTTTACTAAGTCCTACATATTTTAAACCATTAATCAGTAATCCTCTTGGCATCTTTGTTATTGTTATAGCCCTAACTTTATACATAAGTTATATATTAATAATTAAGAAAATAATGAAGGTGGAAGTATGAGTGAATTAATAGCTAAAAAAGTATATTCTAAAAAAATTATTGAAAGAATTAATCGCAAAAACAAACTTTTTGGAGCTAAAAAGAAATATAATACTTATGATATATTAAGTTCTCACTTGTTTGTAACACTTTTTGCTTTTGTCCTTTTATGTGCTTTCAAAGTAAACTTATTCATATCTTTATTTATATGTACGCTTTATTTCTTTCTTGCTGAAGTTTTTTTCTTTGATGTTCGTTTGAAAAAACGTGGTAAAGTTCTAGAAAAAGATGCTACTTTCTTTTTTGAAATATTGTCATTAACTCTAGAGTCCGGCAGTAACTTAAGAAGTGCGATTGAATTAACGGCTAATAATGTAAATAATGATCTTGCCACTGAATTTAAAAAAGCTCTAGAAGATATGGAGCTTGGAAAAAGTTTAAGTGAAGGTTTAAATGACTTAACAACCAGAATTCCTAGTGAAAACGTCGATAATATCATTTTAAATTTAATGGAAGCAAACATTTATGGAAGTAACATGATCGAATCATTAAACAATCAGCTAGATTATTTAAATGATAAGATACTATTAGAAACAAGAGGAAAAATAAATAAAATGCCTGTTAAAATTAGTATTGTAAGCGTTTTAATATTTGTCCCTTTAATTTTATTAATTATTTTAAGTCCTATATTAATAACTCTAATTGATAAATAAATGTAAAGTACTTTAAGATTATTTAAAAGTACTTTTTTTTATGATAAAATACATATAGTAGGGTGAAGAGATGAAAAATCTATTTAAAAAGATGGATAAAACTTTATTTATTTTTATGGCAGTTTATACCATACTAGGACTAGTTATGATTTTTTCAGCATCCTCAATTTCTGCTGTTTTATATAACAAATTAAAAGAATCATACTTTTTTACTAAGCAGCTAGAGTTCGCTATTGCTATTTGGCTTGTTGGGCTTATTTTTATTATAAGATTTCCAACCTCTAAATATCAAAAATTAGGACCCTTAATTATGCTAGGGATTTTAATTGCCTTAGCTGGATTATATCCCTATGGTTCTATCACAAATAGTGCCAAAAGCTGGTATGATTTAAAGTTTTTTTCTATTCAACCTAGTGAATTTGCTAAAACCGCAATTATTTTATACTTAGCTGTATATTATGAAAAAATAATTAAACGTAAAGATTATGATAATATGAAAATAATCTTTCCTATGATTTTAGTTTTAATTGCCACCGCCCTTGTTGTTTTTCAGCCCGACTTAGGAACTGCTATCATTATAGCTGGCATTGCCGCGTTTATCTTTTTAGCCCTTCCTATTGAAAATAAGCAAATGAAGACCATGAAATTAACTTGTATAATTGGTATTATTGCGGCCGCTATCTTTGTTGTTTTTGGTGGGAATATTTTAAAAAACAGTAATTTATTAACGTCAGAACAAAAAGACCGTCTAACTTATAGAGCCCCTTGCACTAGATACACCGATAAAACCGGTTATCAAGTCTGTAATGGTTTTATTGCCATTAATAATGGTGGTTTATTTGGCGTAGGGCTTGGCAATTCTACGCAAAAGTATTTGTATTTGCCAGAAGCCTATACTGACTTTATTTTTCCTATTGTTATTGAAGAATTAGGAGCTTTAGTTGGCATTCTAATTATTATTGGTTATTTAATAATTTTATATCGTTTACTTAAAATAGCTAGAAACGCTGTTAATATGCGTGGATCTATCATTGCTTATGGCACCTTTGCTTATATATTATTACACTTATTAGTAAACTTTATGGGAATTTTAGCTCTTATTCCTTTAACCGGTGTCCCAGTTCCTTTCTTATCATATGGTGGATCATTTTATATAAATTTAATGTTCTTATTATTTACCTGTGAAAGAGTCGCTATTGAAACTAAAAATAATAAGACAAAAGAATTATTAAGGAGTATATAATGAAAAATCAAAAAGGAGTAACAATTGTTGAAATAGTCGTAAGTGTAGCCTTAATATCATTAGTAATAATTTTTATCTTTAATCTAATGATAACTGTCAAAAACATTAATGATGATAGTAATAGTTCTAGTACCAATATTATCAATCAAAATATTATTATTAGAAAAGTGCAAGCTGATTTTAAAGATTTAGAACTTACCAAAGTTGATAGTTGTTCATCAGATGACATTAAAAATTTAATGGTAAGTAATTATAATCAAAAAACATCTTACTGCCTAAAACTATCATATGCTGGTGGCGAAGTAGGCTATCTAATTTATTACAGTTATCATAATAATACTAGTAACAAAGATTTAAATATCATTGGCTATTCTAGAGAAAATAATGTTGTTTTAAGAGAAACAGACATCGTTCCCCAAAATAATAATGAAGATAGTGAAAATAATAACTATCCTTTAAAAGTAAATACATCTTGCCCAAGTGATGAATCAAATGTTAACTGTGCTCTAAACATAGTAATGCCTGTAGTAGACTCTGTTGGAAACAATTATGATATAAATCTAAATTATATATATGCATCAAATAAAGTTACCATCGATCAAAGTCTACTTGACTAACTATATTAACGTTCTTAAATAGATAAAAATTATAAAAAGTATAATATGGATAATTCTTGATTTATAAAATAAACTATAATCTAAATTAGTATCTTTAAAGATACTTTTTATTTGGATAATAATGCTAAAACCGCCAAAACCCATTAAAATACTTGTAAATAGCAGCTTATATTTATATAAGTAATCACTTGCATCAACTAACTTTATCCCGTTAGTAATTTCTAATGCTCCCTTAAATAAAGGACTATCTATAGGTATAATCGCACTTATAGTAATAAAAACAATAATCGATCCCAGTATTAACAAAAGTACATTTATACTATTACTAATGCTATTTACTAAATCAAAATCTTTAACATTTATATCTTTTGTAATATCATCCGTTTTATAATGACGATTAATTAAACCTATAATTAAATTAATAATTATATTAGTTACAATAAGAAAATATGCATCAAAAGTACTTAAAAATGGGGTGATTGAAAGAATTAATAAAGGATTATATAAAAGGCTCATAGAAAGAATTTTAATGCTTTCATTTTTACCAATTACGTTATTATCATATAAATCTTTAATATACTTAGCGTTTGCTGGACAGCCACTAAACATACTCATAATAAAAACATAACTAGCATATTTACTTACCCTAAAAAACCTTGTAAAAATAAAACCAAATAAATCACTAATTATTTTTATTAAATTAGTGCTCATTATAAAATCACTTATTATTAAAATCGGAAAAACACTAGGAAAAACGCACTTGCTCCAAAGTTCCATTCCTGAAACCACTTTAACCATTACCAGCGGTCTATTGATATAAATACTAATTAAAATTGTTAAAATTAATATAACTTTAATAATATTTTTCATAAAATCTCCATATTAGTGATATAATTTTATTATGATGAATAAGAAAATTATTAATAAATATTATGATTATTTTAAAAATTTTATTAAAGATAATATCAAAGGCATTATCTTTTTAATTCTTTTTGGCATTTTTTGTTTTTACGATACTGGTTATGTAATTTATAAACCAGGTGGGACTATTAATACCACCAGTCGTATCGAAGGAGAAAACATAAACGAGTCCAAAGGTACTTTTAATATGGCCTATGTTAGCATGATGGAAGGTAATTTACCATTTTATTTGCTTGCTAAGTTAAATAAAGATTGGGAATTAGTTGAAGCATCAAAAATGACTTATAATGAAAGTGAAGAAGTATCAGATGCTCTTATAAGAGATCATTTAGAATATAATGCCGCTATAAGTAACGCCACTTATGTAGCATTTAGTAAAGCTGGCATCGATTATGAAATAACTAAAAAGCATTATTACATCGCCTACAAAACCGAAAAAAACACCAGTAATTTAAAAATAGGTGATGAAATATTATCGTATGATGATAAAGACTTTACTAATATAGAAGAACTAAATAAATATATAAATACATTAAAAGAAAATGATAAAATTAAAATAAAATATCAAAGAGATGGCAAAGAATATACTACAGACGTTACTATATATAAAGAAAATAATCATCTTTATATTGGCATCTCTGTTTGTACTATTTTAGATATAAAATCAGATTTTAATCTAAAAGTAAAAACAAAATCATCAGAATCAGGACCTAGCGGAGGACTTATAACAGCTTTAACAATTTATAACGCTATCACCAAAGAAGACATTACTAAAGGAAATAAAATTGTTGGTACCGGCATTATTGATATGGAAGGTAATGTTGGGGAAATTGGTTCTGTTGAATATAAATTGGCTGGGGCAGTTAAAGGAAAAGCTGACATCTTTATCTGTCCTAAAGAAAATCTTGAAGCAGCTCAAAAATATGCAAAAGAAAAAAACTATGATATAATGATAGTGGGGGTAGCAACATTTGATGAAGCCCTCCAAACATTAGAAACTTTAAAGGAGAAATAAAAATTTTATGGAAAAGACTGACAGTAAGTTAGTTAAATTATATGAATTAGAAGATTGTTATGGAAAAAACTTTGGACAATATTCACAGTTTTATCACATTATGGTAATTGCCTTTGATGGCGAAAATAACGCCCAAATTATTCCTTTTGCTGAATATAGTAAGGAATTACTTACAAATTATGGTTCATTAAACGGCATCGAAAGAGCCTTAGAAAAATACTATCCAGGAAGTGGTATATATTATTTCATTGATGAAGTTCCATCAACTTCCTTACTACGAAATCGTCTTCGTTTTTGTAGTACAAAAATAAGCAAAAAAGATGAGTTTACTTGTGATATTTTAGAAAAAAAATATTTTATTGTTAAATCACTTAACTTTGGACGCAGCAAAAGAGCAAAAGAAGTTCAAAAACTAGGATTAAGACCTAAAAAGGTTTATATAAAAAGTAGTCCCTTGAGTTTATCTTATACTAAACCCGAAGGTGATTTTACAGGTGGATATATTTTAAGTTTTAGTGATATTATTAAAATTAGAGAAAAACGTTTAGATGATTTAGTTTTAACAACCAATAACTTAATGATTTTAAAACAAACTGGTACATGCTTTACGGAAATAGATTTAGAAGAAGCCTTAACTGCTGATTATGAAAGCGGTAGTTTGCATACTTATAAACCTGCTAAACAAATGGGAAATAAAATTCATACTTATTATGAATATGATCCCTTTACTGAAACAAATCCCTGTTATGGTGATGTGGTAGAATTTACTGTCGTTGGACAAGACGAAAACGGTAGTCCCATCTATAAAGCCGCTGATAAAATTTTACAAAATGAAAGTAATTTTAGTTATGCTTTAAGAGTAGTTGCCAATGAAACAAGAGTTTTTAATCGAATCCCCGAGGGAATCAAAGGAGATAAAATTCTAGAAAAAATTGCCCTTGCCGGTAAAAGTGATCGTTTGCATGAATTTGTAACTTCCGAGCTTTCCAATAGTAGGCCAGGAATAAGTTACTTTATTGAAGTTAAAGCAAACGAAAAAACGCCAGTTTTTAATAAGAAATAGCTTTTAAATAAGCTGTTTTTTAAATTTTAAATATAAAAAAATCTTAAATTAATGTTATAATATCTAAAGGTGTTAAAAAATGAAAAGAAGCGAAGTAAATTATGACGAATTAAGTCCTATGATGAAACAGTATATGGACATAAAAAAGAATTATGAAGATGTCTTATTATTTTACCGTATTGGGGACTTTTATGAATTATTTTTTGAAGATGGAATAACTGCATCTCATGAATTAGAACTTACCTTAACTGGTAAAAACGCCGGCTTAAAAGAAAGAGTACCTATGTGTGGTGTTCCTCATCATGCCGTTAAAAGTTATTTAGAAAAAGCTGTATCTAAAGGTTTCAAAGTCGCAATTTGTGAGCAGGTTGAAGATCCCAAAAAAGCCAAAGGTATGGTAAAAAGAGAAGTTATCGATGTTGTATCCAAAGGAACTCTTGTTGATTTAGACTTTTTAAATTCTTATGACTTTAACTATATTGCTAGTCTTTTGGACTTAGAATATGCTTATCTTTTAACATATGCTGATATTTCTACCGGAGATATCTTTAGTGAGATGATAAACCATGATGAACAAACTCTTTTAAACCGTATATTAAAACTAAATTTAAAAGAAATCTTATTAAAAACAAACTTTGATCTTAAATTAATAAATATTTTAAAAAATACTTACAACATTAATGTAACTTTAACTGATGAATTATATGAAGAAAAATTAAATATTGTTGCTGATTTAGTAGACGTAAGAAGAATAGAAGGAGTAAAGCATTTAGTTTACTATCTAGTTATCAAGGAACTAAAAGACATATCTCACTTTAGTAATGTTAAAATTATTGAAACTAATGATTATTTAAAATTAGATATTCATAGTATCCGTAACTTAGAATTATTTGAAACCCTAAGACTAAAAGAAAGACAATATAGTCTAATATGGTTATTAGATAAATGTAAAACTTCTATGGGATCTCGTAAATTAAAATCATTTTTATCATCTCCATTAAAAGATAAAAATTTAATAAATAAAAGATTAGATATTATTGACTCTTTAAATACTGAATTTATTAAAAGAAGTAAATTACAAGCTTTACTATATGAAGTATATGACTTAGAAAGACTATGCGGAAAACTTACATGTGGTTCTTTTAATGCTCGCGATGCACTGCAAATTAAGAAATCCTTAAAAGTTTTACCTGAAATAAGCGAAAATATAACTGGTATCGGTTTTGACTTTGAATTAGATTCTCATGAAGAACTATGTGATCTTTTAGAGCGTGCTATATATGAAGAACCACCTATAACTTTAAAAGATGGTTTCCTAATTAAAGACGGTTATAATAAAGAGTTAGACGAACTAAAAAGTATCCGCTCTGGTGGTAAAGATTTTATTGCTTCTCTAGAACAAGAAGAAAGAGAAAAAACCGGAATTCAAAACTTAAAAGTTGGCTTTAATAAAGTATTTGGCTATTACATTGAAGTAAGCAAAGGTAACGCTAGTAAAGTTAAAGATGAATTTGGCTGGGAACGAAAACAAACCCTTGCTAACGGAGAAAGATTTATAACGCCCGCGCTAAAAGAAAAGGAAGCTTTAGTTTTAAATGCTGAAGAAAGAATAATTGAACTTGAATATGATTTATTTAATAATATTAAAAACATCTTAAAAGAAAATGTTTTAAAACTAAAAGATACAGCTAATAAACTATCTTATATTGATGCCTTAGTATCGTTATCCGTTGTTAGTGAAAAAGAAAAATTAGTAAGACCAACATTTAATGATAATCATTATATTAATATTGTAAATGGCTTTCACCCCGTAATAAGTGAAGTAAGTACCACTTCTTATGTTAAAAATGATTGTCATATGGATGAAAATGTTAATACTCTTTTAATAACGGGTCCTAACATGAGTGGTAAATCAACATTTATGAGACAACTTGCTATTACCATAATAATGGCGCAAATTGGTTCATTTGTCCCTGCTGATAAAGCTGATTTACCAATATTTGATGCAATATACACGAGAATTGGTGCCTCAGATGATTTAGTAAGTGGGGAATCTACATTTATGGTTGAAATGAAAGAAGCCCGTAATGCCATATGTAACGCTACAAAAGACTCTTTAATCTTATTTGATGAATTGGGAAGAGGAACTGCTACTTTTGATGGGATGAGTTTAGCTGAAGCTATTTTAGAATATGTTGTAAATCATATTGGCTGTAAAACTTTATTTAGTACGCACTATCATGAACTAACCGTTATGGAAGAAAAATACCCCAGCATTAAAAATATTCATGTCTCAGCAACTTTAGATAATGGCAAACTAGTCTTTCTTCATAAAATTAAAGAAGGAGCTGTCGATAAAAGTTATGGTGTTCATGTTGCCTCTTTAGCAAATATGACTAAAGAAGTTATTGATAATG
>CAKOOC010000010.1 GCA_934098375.1 uncultured Bacilli bacterium | reverse complement strand
GTGTTGAATTAGCTAAAAAGTATCATGCTATTATTGTAAATGCTGATTCGATGCAAGTATATAAAGATTTAAATATTGGCACCGCTAAAATAACCGAAGAAGAAAAAGAAAATATCCCTCATTATTTATTTGATATTGTAAATCCTGAAGATATGTACACAGTATATGATTATCAAAAAGATGTAAGAAATATTTTAAATCATAATAAAGATAAGAACATTATTATAGTTGGTGGCACTGGTTTATACATTAAAGCCGCTCTTTATAATTATAAATTTACTGATGAAACATCCTTTGACGAATATGAAAATTTATCAAATGAAGAACTTTTAGATCTAGTAAGGAAAAAATATCCTGATTTAAAGGTAGACATAAATAATCGTAAAAGATTAGTTAGAGCTTTAAATAAAAAAGATGATTATGATGCATCTGGCAATCAATTATTATATAATGCTATATTTATTGGCTTAACAACTAATCGTGACAATCTATACGATATTATCAATAAGAGGGTTGATAAAATGTTTGCTTCTGGCCTATTAGAAGAAGTAAAAAAATTATATGATCAAAACATTCATAGTAAAGCCATTTATACCGGGATAGGGTATAAAGAACTATATGATTACTTTGATGGCAAAATAACTTTAGAAGAAGCTAAAGACTTAATCAAAAAAAGAAGCCGTCATTACGCTAAAAGACAATATACTTGGTTTAATAATAAAATGAATATTACTTGGTTTGAAACCAATTATGAAGATTTTTCTAAAACTGTAAATGCAGTTATTAACTATATTGAAAATATTAAGTAAAGAAAATAGTCTTTACTTTTTATATGTCTTTTGTTTTCTCATAAATTATTATATAATAACAAATGGTGATATTTTATGATTTATTTAGATTATTCAGCAACTACACCTGTACTACCGGAAGTTTTAAACAGTTATAACAAAGTTACAATAGACTATTTTGGCAATCCTAATAGTATGCACTCTTTAGGTGTAAAATCTCATGAATTACTAACTAGTGCTACCAAACAAATTTCTAAAATTTTAAATATTAAAGAAGATGAAATTATTTATACAAGTGGCTCTACTGAAAGTAATAACTTAGCGCTTATAGGTCTTGCAATGGCTAAAGGAAAGCCAGGAAGTCATATAATTGTCTCTAAACTTGAACACGAGTCAATTTATGGAATATGTAAATATTTAGAAAATAATGGCTTCATTGTTGATTATGTTGATAATACAATTGAAGGAGTCATAGATTTAGAGAACTTAAAACAGTTAATAACTAAAAATACTATATTAGTAAGTATATGTGCTGTAAATAGTGAAACTGGTATTCGTCAGCCTCTAAAAATAATAAAACAAATAATTAATAAAGAAAATCCTAATACCATTTTTCATAGTGATATGACGCAGGCAGCTGGTAAAGTACCAATTAATTTAAATGATGTAGATATGGCTTCATTTTCCGGTCATAAAATCTATGGACCCAAAGGCATTGGTATGTTATATAAGAAAACTGGCATAAATATTAAACCTCTACTATATGGTTCCAATAACGATATAAGACCAGGAACGCCACCTCTACCATTAATAGTCGCTTTTTCTAAAGCCCTACGTATCGCCGAAGAAGACCTTTCAGCTAAAGAAGAAAAAATCAAAAAGTATAATGAAAGAATCTGCAAATATTTAGAAAAGTATCCTAAAATAAAGATTAATAAAACTAAGTATTCAATACCCAATATTTTAAACATAAGTTTAATGAATATTAAACCCGAAACCTTTATTCATGCTCTAGAAAAACACGGAGTTTATGTAAGTTCCAACACAGCTTGTTCAAGTGGTAAAATTTCTGCTGCCGTATTAAACTTATATCGTGATAAAGTAAGAGCCCTAACAACCATTAGAATTAGTTTATCTTATTTAACAACGAATGAAGAAATTACCGAATTTTTAAAAATATTTGATAATGTTTATAACAAATTAATGGAGCTTGCCTATGCTTGAGTTTAGTACTGAAAATTATCATTTTATGACATTTGACCCGAATAGGTTAGACCACTTAAAAGCTCAAATGTATTTAAATACCGATCCCGATATTAGAAGATATCTAGGGGATTCTATTGAAGAATTTCTCGAAGTTCCTGATCAGTATTCTTTAAACGATGCTGCTTTTTTAGTATCAAGAAATGATAAAATAATTGGTTATGTAGCACTTTTTGATTATTATCGCTTCCTTGATATGCACTATGCCTTATTAAGGTCAGCTCGTGGCTTTGCCTTTTCTAAAACAGAATCAACGGGAACATCACTTATTAAAGAAACATCAAGTGCCGTTTTCAAAAGAACTCCTGCTTTAGATTTTATAAAATTATATATAAACAAAAATAATATTAATAGTATGCGTGCTGCCCAAAACGCCGGTTTTAAACTTTATGGTGAAGTCGCTGATTACAATTTTGAATACCGTAAATATAGACCCTAAAAATAATAAATAAAAAATAACAAAGAAAAAGGTGGATGTATGAAAAAACTAATTATGATTAAATATGGTGAATTAACAACTAAACACGATAATATTAACTTTTTTATTAAAACACTAAAAGATAATATTAGTGCTGCCTTAAAAGAAATCCCACATGAAATAAATTATGATATAGGCCGCATGTTTATTGAAACTGAAAACTATGATGAAGTAAAAAACACTTTATTAAATACCTTTGGTATTCACGAAATAAACATCGCCTATGAATTAGAGGATAATAACATTACAATCATTGAAAAAAATATATTAGCATTATTAAAAAACAAAGAATTTAAAACATTCAAAGTTGCCACTAAAAGAAGTGATAAAAATTATCCTTTAAATAGTATGGAAATATCAAGGCGTCTTGGCGGCTTTATTTTAAAAAACATTAAAAACTTAACTGTTGATGTTAATAATCCCGAAATTACGATTAACGTTGAAATTCGCTTCCAAAAAGCTTATATTTATTTTGAAAAAGAAGTTGGCATTGGTGGATATCCTGTAGGAACTTTAGGTAAAGGCCTTCTTATGTTAAGTGGGGGAATTGACTCCCCAGTTGCAGGATTTCTTGCCATGAAAAGAGGCATAAGATTGGAAGCCATATATTTTGATGCTCCACCTCATACCAGCGAAAATGCTAAAAATAAAGTATTAGAGCTAGCCGAAAAACTTTCACTTTATAGTGGCTATTTAAAAGTTCATATTATTAGATTTACTGAAATAGAAGAGGCCATTTATAAAAATTGTCCCAAAGAATATATGATTACTATAATGCGCCGTCAAATGTATCGCATTGCTGAAAAAATTGCTCGCAAAAACAATGCTAAAGCTATAATTAATGGAGAATCAGTTGGCCAAGTAGCCAGTCAAACTTTAACTAGTATGGGAGCAATTAATGATGTAACAACCATGCCAGTTTTAAGACCTGTATGTTGCTTTGATAAACTAGAAATAATTAACTTAGCCAAAAAAATTGGCACTTATGATATAAGTATTAGGCCATATGAAGATTGCTGTACTATCTTTGTTCCTAAACATCCTATAATTAATCCTAGTATTTCTTTAGCAAGAGAGTATGAAAAACTATTTGACTATGAAAATATGATTAAAACCGCTGTAGCTACTGAAGAAATTATTAAATTGCCTCTAAAAAATGACGAATTTGAAAATATTTTATAAAATAAAGCCCATAATAATAATGGGTGATAGTATTGAAAGGATACAATATAGATAAAACACTAAAAGATCGACTTCAAAATGAATTTAATAATGAATATGGCATTGATTTGAAAAGTCCCAAAGAAAATATCAGCACTTTTCAAAAACCAAGAAATATTATAAACTCTAACTTAAAAAATATAAAAAGATAGCAAAATGCTTCTTTTTTTTGTATAATAGCCTTAGGTGATGAAAAAATGAAAATATTAAGTGCAAACGCTGGTTCATCTTCATTAAAGTTTACTTTATTTGAAATGCCAGAAGAAAAAGAACTAGTAAGTGGAACTTTTGAAAAAATCGGTTTAAAAGATTCATTTTACTCTGTAAAAATTAATGGTGAAAAAACCAAAAAAGAAGCAGCTTTACCAACTCATAAAGAAGCTTTTGAAATTCTTATGAAAGAATTAATTGATTTAAAAATAATTGAAAATTATGACGAAATTAAAGGTATAGGTCATCGTGTAGCTCAAGGTGGTTCTTACTTTGATAAAAGCGTAATTGCTAGTGATGAAAATGTTGATATTGTATCAAAACTATCACAAATTGCGCCACTTCATAATCCTGCTGCTGTAATCGGTATCAAAGCTGCCAAAGAAGTAGTACCAAATGCTACTCAAACTTTAGTATTTGATACATCATTCCATCAAACAATGGAAGAAGTGAATTATTTATATGCTGTACCTTATGAATGGTATACAAAATATAATGTTAGAAAATATGGTTTCCATGGAACAAGTCATAAATACGTAGCTAATCGTGCAATGGAAATATTAAATAATGATGATGCTAAATTAATTACTTGCCACATTGGTAATGGTGCTAGTATTTCCGCTGTTAAAGCTGGTAAGTGTGTTGACACATCAATGGGCTTAACTCCTAATGCTGGTCTTATGATGGGTACTAGATGTGGTGATATTGATGCATCAATTGTTTCCTATATTTGTGAAAGTGCCAATCTTTCTGTCGAAGAAGTAAACACAAAACTAAATAAAGAATCCGGTTTACTTGGTATCAGTGGTGTATCATCAGACTCTAGAGATATCGAAGATGGCATTGCTGCTGGTGACGAAAGATGTGAATTAGCTCAGGATATGTCTGTAAAGAAAATTGTTGATTACATTGCACAGTATTATGTTGAACTTGGTGGCTGTGATGCCATAATCTTTACTGCCGGTTTAGGTGAAAATTCTATTATCACTAGAAAGAAAGTTTTAGAAAAATTAGCTGTACTAGGTGTAAAACTAGATGAAGAAAGAAATAACGTTCGCGGAAAGGAACAATTAATAACTGCCGATAATTCTAAAATTCCAGCTTATGTAATTCCAACTAATGAAGAACTTATGATAGCAATTGATACTTACAACTTAGCAAAATAAGGAGGTAAATTTTGAAAGAAAAGAACATTTATAAAACAATTGCTAAATATCAAAATATTGTTATAGCCCGTCACATCGGACCTGATCCTGATGCTGTTGCCAGTCAAATGGCTTTAAAAGATACAATCAAACTAACATTTCCTAAAAAGAATGTTTTAGCAGCCGGTATCGGAGTAGCACGTTTTAGATATTTAGGTGACTTAGATAAAATAGATGAAAGTAGTCTTGAAAAACCACTTTTAATTGTTTTAGATGTTCCTAATATTTCTAGAATTGATGGTATAACATTTAATAAATATGATAAAGTAATAAAAATTGATCATCATCCCTTTGAAGACAAAATGGGTTTAGAAATTGTAGATGAAAATGCATCCTCTGCTTCAGAAATAGTTGCTAGATTAATATATAAAACTAGACTAAAAATGAACAAAGAAATAGCTTCTAAATTATATATTGGGATGGCTTCTGACAGTGATAGATTTTTAGTCCCTACTACCACTGGTAAGACCTTTGAAATAGCTTCTAAATTAATAAATGATTACAAATTAGATTTAAATGAAATTTATACTAAATTATATGAAAGACCAATTGCTGACATTCGTTTCCAATCATTTTTAACTTTAAATATGACCATTACCGAAAATGGTTTTGGTTATATGAAGATAACAAGTGAAATGATTAAAGAATATGGAGTTGATCCTTCCACACCATCTAACTTAGTAAACAATTTTAATTATATAAAAGAAATAATTGCTTGGGCTTTTATAACCTATGATGAAAAACAAGAAATATACAAAGTAAATATTCGTTCAAGAGGCCCTGTTATTAATGACATAGCATCTAAATATAATGGTGGGGGACATAAATATGCATCTGGTGCTAGGATTAAAAACGAAGATGATATTGATAAACTAATCTATGAATTAGATGAAACTTGTAAAATATTTATGGAAAATAAAGAAACTATATTGTCAGAATAGTTTCTTTTTTAGTATGATAATAATGTTGATTAATAAATTTTTTTTAGGTTTGTACAGTTATATAAAGTTTTTTCATAAAAAAACATTGCTTATTGGCGCAACGATTAAAAGCTTCTATAAGTTCCAGACTGTAAGTAAAGGACTAAATCAATAACCATCTTATATGATAATTATTGATTTGTCAATATATATTATTCACAATCTTCAATTTGCAAAATCCATTTTTACATAAATAAAGTTATTAATAATATATAATATTATTAACTGGTTATAGAAGAATTTAAAGAAGGCATGAGTGAAAATACTTTTCATATTATTACAAATATTTCTGATAAAGTTATTGATTATAATCAAAAAAACTTTAATATTGTAAATGAAATTGATTATCATTTGATTTACAGCAGAAATATGAAAGGAGAATGACTATGAAGTTAGAAGAATATAAAGCTGGAGAATATAAACAAGGAACAGGATATAAAGCCTTTTTACCAAGCAACATAAATTATAATTGGGGTTGGGATGATACAAAATTAGATTCTTTACTTTCTGAGGCAAACAGACAAATTGGTGAATTAAATGCTTACTCACTATTACTTCCTAATGTTGATTTATATATTAAAATGCATGTAAAAATTGAAGCAAATAAATCCAGCAAAATTGAAGGAACTAGAACAACGATTGAAGAAGACTTGTCTGATTTACAAGATATAAATCCAGAAAAAAGAGATGATTGGGAAGAAGTTCAAAACTATGTTAAAGCAACTAATTATGGTATATATAAAATAAACGATGGATTTCCAGTATGTAATAGATTAATTAGAGAAATACATAGGATATTACTAAATGGTGTTAGAGGAGAAAAGAAGACACCGGGAGAGTTTAGAATATCACAAAACTGGATCGGAGGAACAATGCCATCTACTGCCGCATATGTCCCTCCATTAGTAGAGGATATTGCCGATTGCTTAAAAGATTTAGAATTATTTATTAATAATGAGGAAATTGATACACCTGAGTTAGTAAAAATAGCAATAATTCATTATCAATTTGAGTCAATACATCCATTTTTGGACGGCAATGGAAGAATCGGTAGATTATTAATTCCTTTGTATTTACAAAGTAAAAAATATTTAGATAATCCATGTTTATATATATCTTTCTTCTTTGAAAAGAATAGAGATTTATATTATCAAAAATTAAACGATGTTAGATTAAAAAATGATATCATTGGGTGGATAAAGTTTTTTTTAGAGGGAATAATCGAAACAGCTAAAATCGCAAAAGAAAAATTTAAAAAAGTTGTTGAACTTACTAAAAAAGTTGATGATAAAATATCAGACTTAAAAGTTAAATATGATAATGCTAAAAAAATTATAGATTACTTTTATGATGAACCATATTCGACAAGAAAAAAAATATCTGAAGCATTAGAAATGCCTGAATCTACTGTTAATGGTGTGATAAATGAATTGAAATCTGCAAACATAATAAAAGAAACAACTGGATATAGTAGAAATCAAATATTTGTATTTGCTGAGTATGTAGAGATATTTTTATCTGAATAATTTATAAAACGAAAAAAAGCAAAAAAATGTTTTAAAAAAAATTATAGAACGAAAAAATCAAAAAATTCGTTCTATAAAAAAATATAAAACGAAAAATCATAAAAATTTGTTTTAAGAAAAAATTAAAAATTAAAAAATGAGAAAATGAGAACATTTACCAAAAAGTGTATCAAATTTATTACAAAAGTCACAATAACAAATATTCATAAGTAAAAAAATATGATTAGCTTAATTGGCTAGAATGGAAAATATTTTGTAATAACGTTAATAGAGCAGTATTTAACTATCTAGCTTTATTAAAATAAAAAGGAGATAAAAATGAAATATAATTTAATAAACATAATCGTAGGACTATTCTTTTTAATCGGAGCACTTATTGCTTTAAAAAATAAAGAAAACAAAAAATTAACTAACTTTAGTGTAGCCTGTGGATTTATCGTTTTAATATTACTTTTAGTAATCGATATAATTCCTGAAACACTCTCTTTATTTACTAATTATAAATATTTGTACATTATTTCTGGTACTCTTATTGGTTTAGGTTTACTATTTATATTAGAAAAGAAAGTTCCTCACCATGATCATTTTGAAGAAGTAAAACACCATGAAAATCATTTAAATCATATAGGTATCATGACCTCAGTGGCGCTTATCATTCACAATATTGTTGAAGGAATGGGAATTTATGGTATCGCTCAAAATGATTTTAAAACCGGTATTATTTATGCTATTGGCGTTGGACTTCATAATATTCCTTTTGGTATTGAAATTACCGCGATGCTAAACAAAAATAATAATAAAAAAGTTATGTGGATATATTTAATTTTACTATCTATTTCAACCTTTATTGGTGGCGTTATTTTATACTTATTTAAAGATTTACTAACAAATACCTTCTTAGGATTTCTTTTAAGCATAACTATTGGCATGATAATTTATCTAGTTATCTTTGAGCTATTTATTGAATTAAAAGAAAATTATAATAAATATAGTACCATCGGTTTAATAACTGGTATCATTTTAATGTTAATAGGAGGACTATTATGATTGGATTTGCTTTAGAAGGTGGCGGAGCTAAAGGTGCTTATCAAGCTGGCGCCTATATCGCGTTAGTTACTAATAATATTAAACCTGCCATTATTGCCGGAACATCCATTGGTTCTTTAAACGCCGCTTTAATGGCTCAAGGAGATATTAAAAAATTAGTATCCTTATGGCTTAATACTACAACCGATATTTTTGATATTAACAGTAAACTAATTAAAGATTTTAAGAAGAAAAAATTCACTAAAGAAGATTTATCCCTTGGCTATGATAACTTAAAATCTATTATTAAAAATAAAGGAATTAATACCAATAAATTTTTAAAAGTAGTAAGTGAAAATATCGATGAAAAAAAATTAAGAAAAAGCAAAACTAAATTTGGCCTTATTACCGTAAAAGTTAAAGGAATGAAACCTCTAGAACTTACTATTGACGATATTCCTGAAGGTAAAGTTGCTGAATATATTATGGCATCTTGCTACCTACCAATATTTAACTTTAAACCTATCATCGACGATAATTATTACTTAGATGGTGGTTTTTATAATAACGTGCCACTTTCCTTAGTTGAACACTATGGCTGTGATACCATTTATTCCATTAGAATAAAAGGAATTGGCTTTTCTCATAACAAATTAAAAAAAGATACCAAGGTAATCGAAATTAAACCTAAAGTAAACTTAGGATCTATTATTCTTTTTGATCATGAATCAAATAAAAATAATCTTATCCTAGGATATTTAGATGCTCTTAAAGTTATTAATAAATGTGACGGCTTTGATTATTATTTTGTTCTTAAAAAAGATAAATACTATAATCGTATTGTAAGAAACATATCTTATGAAATGATAACTAAATTAAAAGCAAAATATAAAGTAGAAAGTAATAAAGATTTACTGATAAATGTAGTGGAAAAAATCTTAAAACAAAATAAAATAAGTAATTTAGAATTAATGAATATTAAAAAACAAATTAAGCATATTAAAAAACATTTAGAAATTAAAGATAAGACTTTAAAAGAATTTATTTTTAGTTGCAAAACTTTATAAAAATTTATATAATACCAAAAGAAATGGAAGGTGCATAAAATGGGTAGAGCCTATGAAGTAAGAAAAGCAAGTATCCAAAAAAATGGCGCAGTCAAAGCCAAATTATATAGTAATTATGCCAAAGAAATATATTTAGCTGCTAAAAAAGGATCACCTGATTTAGAAGCTAATGTAAATTTAAAAAGAATTGTTGAAAAAGCTAAAAAAGAACAAGTACCAAGTGATATTATAAAAAGAGCAATCGATAAAGCTAAAGGAGCCGGAACAGAAGATTATACTGAAGTTATTTACGAAGGTTTTGGTCCTGGGGCTTCAACTTTTATTATTAAAACATTAACTGATAATGTAAATCGTACTGTTGGTTTTGTAAGAGCCGCCTTTAACAAAGTAAACAAAAGTTTAGGAGTAACAAATTCTGTCTCATATAATTATGATTATTTAGCTATTGTTAGTTTTAAATCTAATAAAGGCGAAGAAATATTTGAAAGTTTATTAAATGAAGGAATCGAATTAATTGATTTTGAAGATGATAATGAACTAATTACTATTACTGCTAATCCTACTGATATTCATAAAATTAAAGATATTTTAGAAAAACTTATTCCTAATATTGATTATGATTACGATGAAGTAGGAATGTATCCTAAAGAAGAAATAACTTTAACCGGTGAAGACAAAGAAGTATTTGACAAACTATATAATATGCTTGATGATATTGACGACGTAACCGCTATTTATACTAATGTCAAAATGGATTAAAATCATTTCATGTAATTGAAGTGATTTTTTATTTGCAAACTTTTTAAAAATTTCATTTTAAATTCACATATTTGCTATAATATACTTAAGTGGTGAAAGAAATGAAGATATTAGTATGTGATGATGAAGCACTTATCAGAAACGTTATAAAAGAATATTCTCTAAATGAAGGCTATACTGTTTACGAAGCAGAAAATGGTGAAGAAGCCATCAATATTTTATTAGAAAAGGATGTTGATGTAGTAATCCTTGATATCATGATGCCTAAAAAAGATGGCATAACCGCCATCAAAGAAATAAAAGAAATAAAAGATATTCCTGTTATAATGTTATCAGCAAGAACCATGGAATTTGATAAACTAAATAGTTTTGAACTAGGTGCTGATGACTATGTTACCAAACCATTTAGCCCTAAAGAACTAATGGCGCGCATCAAAGCTGTTACCAAAAGAACTAACAAAGATGAAATTATTACCGTAGATGATATCGTAATAAACAAAACCACTAGAGAATGTCTAATTAAAGGAGAAATTATTGAACTTACTCACACTCAGTTTGAACTTTTATATTTATTTTTAACTAATCTAAATATTGTTTTAACTAGAGATAAAATAATAAATTCCATCTGGGGTTATGACTATGAAGCCGATGATCGTACCATTGATGCCCACATAAAACTATTAAGAAGTAAAATCGGCCCATACCGTGATAATATCAAAACTATTAGAAAGGTAGGTTATAAATTTGAATATAAAGAAAAACAGTCTTAGTATTAAGACTTTTGCCTATCTAATTATCTTTTCTGCTTGCATCTTATTACTACTATGGTTTTTTCAAATTGGCTTTTTAAAAGTTTTCTATGAACGTTATCAAATAAAAAAAATTGAGCAAATCGCCACTAACATCATTAATAATAAATCAGACATTTTAAATAATTTAGAAACCACTGCTTATAATAATGAAATATGTATTGACTTATATGTCGGTACCCAAAATGTTAACTATAATACTCTAAATAAAGATTGTTTACTAACAAGTAATAATGTTAATATTAAAAAAATAAAAAATAAAATTATTACTAGTTCCAAAGAAACCGTTATTTATCGCGTAGAAAATCCTTCCAATAATTCTAAAAGTCTTATTTACGGCATTAATTTACCAAATGATGTCCACATTTTATTAAACACTAAACTAGAAGATGTTGGAACAACTACTAATGTTTTAACTAACCAGTTAATCTATATTACGTTAATAACTATTATTCTTTCTATTATTGTATCCTTCTTTGTTGGTAAAATGCTTAATAAGCCAATTTTAAACATAACTAAAAAAGCCAAATCAATGGCTGAAGGTAATTATGAAAAAGACGATATAAAATATAATATTGCTGAATTAGATGAACTAAACGATGTTTTAAATTACGCTTGTACCGAAATAAAAAATACGGATGAACTAAGAAGAGACTTAATGGCTAATGTATCACATGATTTAAAAACACCACTTACCATGATTAAAGCATACGCTGAAATGGCAAGAGACATAAATAATAATAACGAAGAAAAAAGAACCGAAAATCTAAATGTTATTATTGACGAAGCGGACCGATTAAATATTTTAGTAAACGATATTCTAGATTTATCCAAACTGCAAAACAATAGTAGTAATTTAAATTTAGAAGACTATGATTTAATTGAAGAAGTAAACTCTGTCTTAAATAGATATGAAATAATTAAAGAAACGGAAAATTACAATATAATCTTAAATGCCCCTAAAATCGCCGTTGTTCATGCTGATAAAACCAAAATAAATAATGTTCTTTATAATTTAATAAACAACGCTATAAACTATACGGGTAAAGATTTAACTGTAAAAATAAATATAACTGAAAAAAAGAACACATACTTAGTAGAAATAATTGATACTGGTAAAGGAATTGACAAGGAAAATTTAAAATTAATTTGGTCAAAATACTATAAAAATGAAAAAAATCATCAAAGAAATGTTGTTGGTACTGGTCTTGGACTTTCTATTGTTAAAGAAGTTTTAACCAAACATAAATTTAACTATGGTGTAAAATCTAAAAAAGGAAAGGGTAGTAATTTCTACTTTGAAATAGATAAAGCTAAAATTTCATAATATTTTCACATTTTCCTGATAACTTATATAAAGAAGAAGAGATAATTTTATAAAAAATAATAAATAATATAAACTCAAACTCACACTTTTAAAAAATTTCTTCTTCTTTTATTATGGAATGAAAATTTTTGAAAATTTAATGAAAACATATTGATTTATAAATTGCAAAATGTTATTATTGAAATATAGTAAAGGAGGATATAAAAATGAAGGAAGGAAGAAACAATACTATACTTTTAACAGTTATCGGTATTGCAACATTATTAGTAGCCGTAGCAGGTGCAACATTCGCATACTTCACTGCACAAACAAGATACAGGGATCAAAGCTCAGCCTTGATTATTAAATCTGGAGATGCAACATCATTATCTTTAAAAGGATCTTATGTTAAATTAGCAAACATTTATCCAAAAGCAGAAGCATGGGATACAAAAGTAATTAGTTTTACTAATGATACAAAAGTTGGCACTGTTATGACAAATGATGTTAATTATACTTTATATATGAAAGTACAAAATGGTTTTAGTTCTGGTGCTTTAAAGTATACACTTACCCGTGTAACTGGGGAAACTAAAGTATGTTTAACAAAGTATGGCGATGCATCTTGTGCAGCAGATCAGTTAGTTACTACAACAGATACTAATACAGCAAATTTAGTGCCAGAAATAACTGAACAAACCCCAATAACAGTTACCGGTACAGGCGAAGTAATTTTTGGAAATGGTAAATTTGTTGAAGGAACACAAACACAATCACATATATATTTATTAACTATTTACTTCCCAGAAACAGGTACAAACCAAAACACTGATCAAGACAAAGAATTTACTGGAACAGTTTCAGTAAGAGAAGCTTAACAAATTAGAAAAGGAGGACGAAAATGAAAGATAATAGAAATAATACATTATTATTAACAGTTATAGCAATCGCAACATTATTAGTAGCTGTAATCGGTGCAACATTTGCATACTTCTCATCATCAGTCGACGGTTCTGATCCATCAATTGTAAATGCTAAATCTGCGCTAATTGAACTATTCTTTGATAGTGACAATGGAGCAAATCTAGAAAAATCTGGTATTCAGCCAAAAGGCTTAATGTATACAAAAGGTGATGGACAACAAGTTAATGAAATGACAACTGATAATGCAATCATTACTAAAACATTTAAATTAACTCAAAGTAATAATACTGATAAAGATTTTACTTATGATATTTATTTAATTGTTGATAATTCTACATTTACTAATGATAATCCAGCAACTATCCCTAGTGCTACTGGCACACCAACATCAATATCAGCTAAACTTATTGGCTCAGAAGCAACTGGTTCTGCTGCATCAGCTACAGTTTATGTTCCAAGTGGTACTGACACATCTGATGTAACTTTAACTAATAACGATGGTACTACCACAGTTGTTAAAGGTGTAAAACTAGGAACTGGTACATTCACACACGGACAAACAGATACAGTTCATGAATATACTGTAGAACTTTATTTCCTAGATAGCAATAAACCTCAAGATAATGATAGAAATAAAGATTTTAAAGGTCATATAGCTATTTCTTCTGGTGCTGCTGCAAACGCATTACAATAATAGAAGAAAAATTAAGGTCAATAATTATGACCTTTTTTTATTGCACTTTTTTTCCCTCTATTATATAATACTTATAGAATACGAGGGTGTCATATGAGCGAGAGTGCAAAACAAAGATATAAAAAAATAGCTAAAGCTTTTGATTATGTTGGTAAAATTATTTCATCTGCTTTATTAGTAATATTAGTTTTAGTTGGTATATTTTTAGTTTATTATTTAGTATCAGCTAAAAAATTAAGTAATGATCCTAATTATGAGCCAAAACTATCATTGTATACAATTGTAAGTGGATCTATGGAACCAAACATTAGGGTATATGATGTTGTATTAGATTCTAGTGTAAGTGATCCTTCATCTATAAAAGTTGGTGACGTCATTACCTTTAAATCTACTGCAAGTATTAGTAAAGACTTAACAGTTACTCATAGAGTTGTTGATATTAAACTAGTTAATGGCAAATATGAATACGTAACCAAAGGTGACTGGAACCCTGCCATTGATAGTGATACTGCCAAATTTGAAAATGTAATTGGTAAAGTTATATTAAGATTTCCTCAGCTTGGTAGAGTTCAATTCTTCTTATCAACAAGAATGGGATGGTTTCTAGTTGTATTACTTCCAGCCATGGGTGTTATAGTATATGATATTATTAAATTAATAAAATTACTAGCTACTAAAAAAACAGCCGAGAAAATTCCTGATGATAAAAATAATAATGGAGAAAAAAGTGCTAAAGATAAAATGACCCTTGAAACAAATAAGGAATTAAATGAAACTCTTGAAAAAATAAAAAAGAATAACTATATAAATCAAATCAATGATTTAAAAGATGATATTAAAGATAATGAAAATATTGCATCATCCGAAAAAGAAAGTAGTATAAATAACAACAAAGATAATGAAAATAAATTTGAGTGGTAAATATTTATTTTTTAGTAAGTTACTTGGTTATCAATTTGGTAATCAAGTTTTTTTGGTGCATAATAAAAGCTTTATTTAACATAGCCAAAACTGTTGGCTATATCATGTGATGGTTAATACGTTAATGATTATTATTTATACCATTTAAATATAATATTTAATTGTATTGTCAAAAAACACTTGATGCACTAGACCATTTTGGCAGCGCTGACAAAATGTAGATTCTAGAAAAAAGTTGTTCTTTAGGTCAAATTTATTTTATAATACAAATTAGAAGACAAAGCAGGATAACGACAAATTCATTCTTTACATATATTTATCTAGGTGTTATAATATTTATACAGATTTAAGTGGGCAGATATTCCCACTTTTATTTATGCTAATAGGAGGTTTATGCAAAAGATATTAGAAGAAATAAAAGAATTAATTGAAAAGCCAATGGCAGAGTTAGACATTACTGTTGATAGTATCGATTATGTATTAGAAAATAATTATCATTTCTTAAAGATCGTACTTGATAGAGTAAATGGTTTAGATTTAGATGCTATAGTTGAAGCAACTAACATTATTAATCCTATATTGGATGAACATGATTTAATTGATGAAGAATATATCTTAGATATATCAAGCAAAGAAAGAGGAAATTAGTATGAATGGTAAAGAATTTATTAAAGCAGTAAAAAACATAACTGCTGAAAAAGGAATAAGTGAAGATATCGTATTCGATGCGATGGAGCAAGCCCTTATAACTGCATATAAAAAGAACTTTAATTCCAAAACAAATGTTAAAGTTACAATTAATAGAGAAACTGGCGATATTAAAGTATTTTCATATTTAGTTGTTGTTGATGATTACATTGATGGAGAAGAAGTAGTTGATGATGAAGGAAATATAACATACACTGAACCAGAAATTCCTGAAGATGCTCAAATATTACTTGAAGACGCGGTTTTAAAAGTTCCCGGCATTAAAGTAGGCGAAACTATTGAAGAAGAAGTTACTCCCCATGATTTTGGTAGAGTTGCCGCTTCAACTGCTAAACAAGTTTTAACGCAAAAAATAAGAGAAGCTGAAAGAAATAGTATCATTGCTGAATTTGAAAATAAGCAAGATGAAATTATGGTTGGCTTACTTGCTATGGAAGATAATAAAAATTATTATATTGATTTAGGCCGCACCAGAGGAATATTACCTAAATCCGAAATGATTCCCGGCGAAACAGTTAAAATGGGATCAAGTATTAAAGTATACTTACAAAAAATTGAAGCAACCACTAAAGGACCACTAATCCTTTGTTCAAGAAAAAATACCGGTTTTGTAAAAAGACTATTTGAAAGTGAAATTCCTGAACTTCAAAATGGCACTATCGTTTTATATGGTGTCGCTCGTGAGCCAGGAGTAAGAAGCAAAGTTGCTGTATATTCAACTGATGATAGAATTGATCCTATCGGAACTTGTATCGGCGAAAAAGGTTCTCGTATTGGTGCAATTTTAAGTGAACTTAATGGCGAAAAAGTAGACTTAATAAAATATGATGAAGATGAAAGCACCTTTATTGCTAACGCATTAAGTCCTGCTCAAAATGTTATCGTAAATATTATAGATAATACTAAAAATAGGGAAGCCCTTGCTATTGTTAATGATGATAATCTATCACTTGCCATCGGTAAAAAAGGAATTAACATTAAACTTGCTAGTAAACTTACTAAATTTAGAATAAATGTTAAAACTTTAGAAGAGGTTAATAAAGAAGGAAATGAAAACTAAAAAAATTCCTATGCGCTCATGTGTGCTAACCCATGAAAAATTACCTAAAAAAGAATTAATTAGAATCGTTTATTATGAAGGCACTGTTAGTGTTGATCCTACAGGTAAACAAAATGGTAAAGGGTGTTATTTAAAAAAAGAAGAAAGTGTTATAAACGAAGCACGCAAGAAAAAGATTTTAAATCATATATTTGAAACAGAGATAGATGATAGTATTTACGATGAATTATTAAAAAATATATAAAAAGAAAGAAGGTATCTTATGAGTATTAAAGAATACGCAAACGATATGAACTTTACAGTCCAAGAAGTATTAATAAAATGTAAGGAGTTAGGTATTAAAGCCACAAATTCTGATTACATTTTAAACGATGATGATATAGTAATGTTAGATAATGTAATGAATCTAATAAGTACAAATGATGAAACTAATTTTGAAGAAATGGACGCTTTAGATGATGCTGTTGATGAAATTTTAGGAGACAGCGTTAAAATTAGTGAAAATAAACAAAAATTAAAAAAGAAAAAAAATATTTCTAATAAGGATAATATTGACTATTTAAATAAGAAAAAAGCTATGTATAAACATAAAGATAAATTAAGCACTAATGCTGAAGATGAAAATATCATTGTTTATAATGAAGGCATGACTGTTAAAGATCTTGCTGATGAATTAAATATTAGTCCTACCGATATTATTAAAAAGTTAATGATGTTAGGTACTATGCTTAATATGAATCAAGCTATCGATTTTGAAACAGCTGAGATAGTTTCTCTTGAATATGGCAAAACTCTAAAGAAAAGTGAAACTCAAGATATAACTAATTTTGAAGAATATGAAATTGTTGATGATCCTAAAGATTTAATAGCTAGACCTCCTGTAATAACTGTTATGGGACACGTTGACCATGGTAAAACAACTCTTTTAGACTATATTAGAAAATCTAATGTAGCCGAAGGAGAAGCTGGTGGAATTACGCAAGCTATCGGTGCCTATCAAATAGATTATAATGGTAAAAAGATTAGTTTTATTGATACACCAGGACATGCTGCTTTTACCGAAATGAGAGCAAGAGGCGCTAGTGTAACTGATATTGTTATTATTGTAGTTGCTGCTGATGATGGAGTAATGCCACAAACTAAAGAAGCTGTTGATCATGCTTTATCAGCTGACGTTCCTATCGTTGTTGCCGTAAATAAAATGGATAAACCAGATGCTCATCCAGATAAAATAATGGAAGAAATGGCAGCTTTAAATATTGTTCCTGAAAGTTGGGGTGGAAACATTCCATTTGTAAACATCTCTGCCAAAACTGGTATGGGTGTTGATGAATTATTAGAAACTGTTTTAGCTATTGCCGAGGTATCTGAATTAAAAGCAAACCCTAATAGATATGCTGTTGGTACCGTTATTGAATCTCGTATCGATAAAAATATTGGCGGTGTTGCATCCTTATTAATTCAAAATGGTACACTTCGTTTAGGAGATCCTATTGTAGTTGGTGTTTCTTATGGTAAAGTAAGAACTCTAAAAAATGATAAAGGTGAAAACATTTTATCTGCTGGGCCAAGTACTCCCGTTGAAATTACTGGACTAAATGATAATCCATCTGCTGGCGATAAATTTATGGCTTTTGAATCAGAAAAAACTGCTCGTGAAATCGCCGAAAAACGTCTAGATTTAGCTAAAAATAAAAAACAAATCAAAGCCGCTGTATCATTTGATGATTTATTTAATAAAATCCAAAGTGGTACTAAAGAAATTAATGTTGTCTTAAAATGTGACGTTCGCGGTAGTGAAGAAGCCGTTAAAAATGCTTTAGAAAAAATAAATGTTGAAGGCGTCAAAATCAAAGTTATTAGAAGTGGCATCGGAACTATTACCGAAAGTGATATCGTTCTTGCTAACGCATCAAATGCTATTGTTATCGGCTTTAATGTTATTCCATCAGCTATCACTAAAGATGTTGCAAAACAATATGAAGTTGAAATTAGACTATATCAAATCATATATAAGTTAGTAGAAGAAATGGAAGCTGCTATGAAAGGTATGCTAGACCCTGAATTTGAAGAAAAAGTTACCGGTAATGCAGAAGTTAGAAAACTATTTAAATTTAGTAAAGTTGGAACTATTGCCGGAGTTATGGTAACATCTGGTATTATTAAAAATAAATCTAAAGTAAGAATTATTCGTGATGGCGTTATTATCTATGACGGTATTATTTCATCACTTCAAAGAGAAAAAGATACTGTTAAAGAAGTAAAAAGTGGTTTTGAATGTGGTATCACTATTGAAAACTTTAATGATATCAAAGAAAAAGATGTTTTTGAAACTTATGAAATGGTAGAGGTTAAAAGATAATGAGTAATATAAAAATAGAAAGAATTTCATCTCAAATAACTAGAGAATTATCTCAGATATTTTATGAAGAAGTTCACAATGAAATTCTAAAAAGTGTCACAATAATAGGTGCAAAAGTTACTAATGATTTATCACTTGCTAAAGTGTATTATACTTATTTAGGTGACTATGATAAAATAACTATTCAAGAAGAACTAAAAAATGCTAGTAGTTTTTTAAGAACTGAACTAGCTAAAAGAATAGACTTAAGAACGACACCAGAACTTAGATTTGTTTATGATGAATCTACTGAATATGGTGAGCACATCGATGAAATAATTGAAGAAATTCATAACGAAAAATAATTTTAATAGGGGGATTTATGAAATTACATTTAAAAAACATAACTGATGAACAGCATAAAGGTTTAATTACTGATATGCTTGTTCATCATTATCAAGATGTTGTGGGACCTGATTGGATTGAAAAAATACCAGTAAAAAAATTAAGAGAACGTTTTAGTTATGCTAATAACGAAGCTAAGAGAGATATTTATGAACTATATGAAAATAATTACTTTAATACCGTTGCGTTCGCCATTATGAATGAAACTGGAGAAGTTTATGGCTTAGCTCTTTTAGATATATTAAGCATGCGTTTAGAAGATGAAAGTACAGATACTTATGGTCAGTTATATCAGTTATATATTAGGCCTCAATATCGTCAGTGCTTTCTCACTCCTGGTTCAAAATGTTTAAGTGCTGAATTAAAAACCGCCCTAGAAGCATATTTTAAAGCGAATAATGTAAATGAAGTAATTATGAATATTCCCAAAAGTGTAAGTTATTTAATGGAGTTAGGTAGAATATTAGAATTTGAAAGCGTTAAAGAAAATCTTAAAACCATTGAAACAATTCATAAATTTTAGGTAAATTATGAATGGGGCAATAATTGTAAATAAAGAAAAAGGCTTCACCAGTAGGGATGTTATTAATAGATTAAATAAAATATTACATACTAAAAAAATTGGTCATATTGGAACGCTTGATCCTATGGCTACTGGTGTTTTAGTCTGTTTAGTTGGAAAATGCACCAAACTTTGTAATGTTTTAGTTAATCACGATAAAGAATATATTACTTCCTTTAAATTAGGCTTACTTACAGATACTCTAGATATTACTGGCCAAATTTTAAAAGAAGAAAATTATACCATTGATGAATCAAAACTAAAAGAAGCTCTTAATAGTTTTGTTAAAACTTACAAGCAAACAGTTCCCTTATATTCGGCCGTCAAAAAAGATGGCAAAAAGTTATATGAATATGCCAGAAACAATATTGAAGTTACGTTACCTGAAAGAATGTGCACAATATATTCTCTTGAATTATTAAATATAACAAATGATATTATTACTATAAAAACAAAAGTATCCAAAGGAACTTATATAAGAGCTCTTATTAGAGATATTGGTGCCTCTTTAAATACTTATGGAACCATGACATCTTTAGAAAGAATCAGTTTAGATAAATTTACTATAAATGATAGTTATACCTTAGAAGAAATTGAAAAAGGAAACTTTAAAATGTTAAAACCTGAAGAAATTCTAAATTGTAAAATTGTTAATACTAACGAAAAACTACTTTTTAAAATTCAAAATGGTCAAAGATTAGAAATGAATGATGAATATGTTTTATTCAAGTATTTAGATAAAGACATCGCGATTTATCAAAAATATAAAGATAATGAAATTAAACCGTTAATTATATTTTAAAAGCCAATTTTAGGCTTTTTCTTTTGTGACATTTTTCGCGCTTTTTTTTAAAAGCTGTGTTATAATATAAAACCATGAAAGCAAATTTAAAAGAATTAATTAAAATTATATCAGTTATTATTGTCTTATTTAGTTTTATGACAATTTATATTATCAATGATTATCAAAGTGGAAAAAAATTAGAAGAAATTGCTTTTTTCGATGAAGAAAATCTTCCTGACTATATTGAAGAGCAAAGCGAAACTACTTTAACTACTAAGATAACTACCAAAGAAACAACAACTACAACCCCTGTAAAACAAATCGTTTGGGATAATTTAACCTTAGAAGAACTTACTAATAAATTAGATGCCAATTTATATGATACTCTAAAAGGAACTGGTGTTCATTTTGCTTCTTTTACGAGAGATTATGGATTAGATCCTTATCTTGCTGTATCCATTGTCAATTTAGAAACTGGCTGCAAATGGGGCTGCTCTAGATTAGTAAAACAATGCAATAATATTGGCGGTTTAAAAGGAAGACCTTCTTGTGGTGGTGCCTATATGAAATATAACTCTTTAGAAGAAGGCATCTATGGATACCTTAATATTGTCTATAAATATTACTGGCTAGAAGGATTAACCACAGCTGAATTAATGAATCCTAAATACGCTGAAGATCCTCTATGGTCTCAAAAGGTAAATGCCTACTATGAAACAATTAAAGCTACTTAATTGTTTTTTTTTTCAACTTTTGTTATCATTATTATAGGTGGAAAATATGAAATATAAATGTGAAAATTGTGGTTTTATTCACGAAGGTGAATTATTTGATGGCTACATTTGTCCCTTTTGTAGATCGTCTCTTCAATCATTTAAGCTAATAAGTAAGGAAGAGAAAGTATACAACCGAGTAAATATAAAAAGTGATAATAAGTGTATAAATAGAGTTTTAGAAAAATGTATAAATTGTGGTGTATGTTCAAAAACTTGTGAAAATATTGTTGGTATTAAATACGACTCCGAAAAATGTGATGGGATATGTATTGGTTGTGGACAGTGTCTTTTAACTTGTCCAACCGGTGCTATAACTCCTAAATATTGTTACAGAGATGTTTTAGCTTACATTAATAATAAAGACTATAAAGTTGTAGCCATGACTAGTCCTGCTGTAAGAGTTTCCCTAGGCGATGCCTTTGGCTATCCTAAAGGATCATTTATTGAAGGAAAAATGGTAAGTAGTTTAAAAGCTCTTGGTTTTGATTATGTTTTTGACACCTCTTTTGGTGCTGATTTAACTAGCATTGAAGAAGCTCATGAATTATATGAAAGAATCAAACAAAATAAAAAGGGCATGTTTACAAGTTGTTGTCCTTCTTGGGTTAAATATGCCTCAATATATCATCCTAAATTAATTCCTAATTTATCCACATGTAAAAGTCCTATTGGGATGGAAAGTTCTATTATTAAAGAATATTTTGCTCCATCTGAAAATATCCCTAAAGAAAAATTAATTATTGTTGCTATTGTTCCTTGTACAAGTAAAAAAGAAGAAATTATTAACTCTGACTGTGATTTTGCCCTTACTACCAGTGAACTTGCTTTTATGATTAGAGAATTTAACATTGATTTTAAAAACTTAAAAGATGCAAAATTCGATAATATCAAAGGATCATCTTCTGGTAAGATATTTGGTGCCTCTTCCGGCGTAGCTTTATCAGTTTTAAGAAGTCTTTACCATGAAATAACTAATAAAGATTTAAAAGAAGAAGAAATCAGTATTAAAGAAAAAGATACTTATAAAGAAATAAAAGTTAAAATGGATAAATATATTGTAAAAGCCTTATCTGTATCTACAATGAAAAATTTAGAAAGTATTCTTCCTATTATAAATGAATATGATTTAATAGAAGTTATGAACTGTGATGGTGGCTGCATAAGTGGTGGGGGACAAATTATCATGCCTATTGTCGAAAAACAAGAAATTAAAAAAGAAAGAAATAAAAGTCTCTTTAAGCAAGATAAAAAGCCGGCTGTAAAATATGCTTATAAAAATAATGTCATTATTTCTCTTTATGAAGATTATTTAAAAGAAAATGATGCCATAAGAAAAAGTCTTTTGCACACTACTTTTAAAGACCAATCATATCTATTAACGAAGAAAGAAGAAAAATAGTATGTATAATCCTAAACTTTTAAAAATAAATTTTCATGAATTATTTCATCATAGCTTAGATAGTTTTTTGTATGATGATATTTTAATAACCGCATTATATGAAAAAAGCTATTATTTTCTAGTAGATAAATGTCCTTACGATGACAAAAACGAACTAAAAATAAAAGTTTTAGAAAATTACTTTTTATACTTATCATCTAAAAAATTACTAAGTACCAAAGAAAAAACGCATTTAAATTTCCTTCATGATTTTTATTTTAATATGTTTAGTTTAAATCCAATTTTATTTTATAAAAGTAGTATATATAAACATCGTGATCTTATATTTCCTGATTTTGATAAAAATGTCTATGAAAAATTAAAAAGCATTTTAGATAAAAGTTCTAAAAATGTTAAAAAATACTTAAAAGGGGAGTTATTTAACCACCAGGACATTTCTCTTTTATTACTATCTTATAGTGGTGATTCAAATATAGAAGATAGTATTAAGAATCAAATTATATCTTATATTATTGCTAATTTTAAAGATTGCACTTCTTTTGAAAAAGTATTTCTATTAGAGGCTATCAATAAAGAAATAAATCCGCAAAATGCTAGTTTAATTACTATTAGTCATAGTCTTTTAGATGAAAATGTTTTTACCGCTCTTTTAAAATTGCTAATTGAAATTAAACATACAACCGATTTAATGGTTCCTGCAAATATGGAGTTTTCTGCTCATAGTTTATCTCTTTTAAATACTTTTTTAGCATCTGATTTAAATGAAGAATATAATTTAGAGACTAAAAAGTTTGCTTTAGAAAAATTAAATGCTATTTTTAGTAAATATGATGATAGTGGTAAATATTTAGCTAAAGTAGCCAATGAAAGCAAAAAACTATCCAAGAACTCTTCCGTAAAAAAGATAAATAAGCCGTGCACAAATATCATCACATCGGTAAAAAATAATCCTGATTTATTAAATGAATATCCTCAGTTAAAGCTTCTTTTTAACATTGATGGAAGTTTAAAAGATATTAGCGAATTAATTAAATTATATCTTTTCTTAAATACTAATTTAGAAGAAATTTCTAAAAAAACTCCTATAGTAGATTTAATCCCCATCATAGATTTTATTGAATATGAACTTTTAAGTAGAAAACCTATTTTATTAGCAAATCAAAGTAAAGATTATTTATATGCCTTTTTTGATATTATTTCATATTTAATAAATCGAAGATGTAGTGAAATAGAAAAGTTATTAAAACAAATTATTAATAATCCTCGTCAAAAGGAAGATATAAGTAAAATTATTGAAAACCATTTTATTATCATTGATGAGTATTTAAAATATTTAAATTATTATCGCTTAAATTTAAGTAAAGATTCTTACATCGATACTGGTTTCATTTCTTTAGAGGCGATGATTTTAAAAACTAAAGACAATTATACTTTCATTATGAAATGTAGTACTCTTAAATTATTATCTTTAAAATAAAAAAATGACATTAATTAATGTCAATTTTTTTATAATACATCATCATCAAAACCTAAAGTGTTTTTAGCAACATAAATAGGTCTTCTTTTTATTTCTAAATACATCTTAGAAATGTATTCACCAAGTATTCCCACGGCCAGTAAATTAAGTCCTCCAAGTAAAAGAACTACACAAATTAAAGAAGGGTATCCCGGAACATCGGCTCCTGTAATTAATGTTTTAATTAAAATAACTATTAAATAGATAAAGGCAAAACTTGAAGATAAAATTCCTCCAATGGTCGCTAGCTTTAATGGTTTAACACTAAAATTAACAATTCCATACCAAGCATATTTAAATGATTTAATTAAATTAAAATTAGATTTACCTGAATGTCTATCTTCTACTTCATAATTTAAATATTTCGTTTTAAATCCTACCCAAGAAAATATTCCTTTAGAAAAACGATTATTTTCTCCTAAACTAACAATGGCATCAACAACATTTTTTCTAAACATTCTAAAATCAGAAGCACCATTATGAAATTTAGTATCACTTAATTGATTCATAAATTTATAAAAAGCACCCTTTAAAAATCTCGCTATAAAGCTTTCATTCGGTCTTTTTTCATTAACCATCGCTACGGCATCATAGTCTTCATTTTCTTCTAAAAAATTCATCATTTCTAAAATATACTTAGGATTTTGTTGCAAATCTCCATCAACAATAGAAGTATATTTCGCTTTAGCATGAGCAAGTCCGGCATATATCGCGGCATCTTTTCCAAAATTACGACTAAAATTTATAACTCTAACATGTTTTTTATCACTTTCGTAAATTTCTTTTAATTTTAAGTATGTATTATCCTTAGAACCATCATTAACAAAAATAAGCGAATAATCAATATTCTTTAATGCTTCCGTTAATTTATCATGCATTAATAATACATTTCCTTCTTCATTATAACAAGGAATAATTATATTTAACTTCATATAACACCTCAAATAAATTATAACACATTTATAAATTTTTTTTGCACTTTTATAAAAATGTGTTATAATTACAATAATAAAGGTGGTTAGCAAAATGGATACGATTTTAAAAAATGATACTCTAAATACAGTTATGAGTTTTATCAAGAATAATATTTGGATTATAGGATTACTCCTAGCAATTGTTGTTGTAATTATTTTAATTATTATTTTTTCCAAGAAAAGACCGGTTGAAATAGAAAGTGCTAGTAATGATAATGTCGGTGATTTAATGAATGTAAATCCGTCTTTAGAAAATAGTACTAATATTATAAACAATGAAGTGGGAGCACCAGCGCCGGCAGATAATCCTTCTGAATCTTTAAATGAAGAAGAAAAAGCGGATGTAAATGACGAACCCGTAACTTCTGCGCCAATTAGTCTAGAATCTACCGCCCCGCTTAGCGCACCTGAAGAAGTACTAGCTCCTACTACTTCTGAGCCAAAAATACCTGAGGTGGTAAGTGCGGCACCAACTTATGAAGAAATGCCAAAAACATCAAATTTAAATATGGTAGATGATAATGTTTTAAATAATAACTTAATGAACAATGATGCTAGTGCTAATGTCGTAGTAAATAATCCTATTAATAACGCACCGGCAGAAAAAGAAGATTTAAATGCTTTTGATCTTCCTATGCCAGCCCAAAATACAAAAGTAGTAAATAATTATGCATCTGCACCTAAAGAAGAAACTTTAACCGAAACTTTAGAAGAAGAACCTGTAAAAGCTGAAGCACCTGAAAACTTTACTGCACCCGAAGTAACTAATTTAGAAGACACCTTAGAGCTTCCTAAAATGGCTAACGAAGCTATCAATGAAAATATAACTGCCACTAAAAAATGTCCTAACTGTGGACATGATAACCCATACTCATATAAAGTATGTGTTAAATGTGGTACTATTTTAGAATAATAACTATGGTAAAACATAGTTTTTTTCATGTCTAAATTTTTAACATATAAAAGTATGGCGTGTTATAATAAATAAAGAAGGTGAGTCCTATGAAAAAGAAAATCATTGTTATTATTTTAATTAGCCTTGTTATTTTATTACTATTTCTTTATATTATTTTTAATCATCAAAAAGAAAAACCAATTCTAATTAATAATCCCTCTACATTTGAAATAATAGATGAACATGGCAAAGAAGAATATAAAACTTTGTTAAAATTAGTAGAGTATGATGGTGAAACTAACACACTGGGGGATTTATCAGCTAAATATGAAACGATAACCTGTGAATATAAAGTAGATATAAATAAACTAAAAGAAACGATTCCATATGTTACTTATAATAATGATAATACTAATGAAGAACTTAAAAATATTGTTGATATCATTAAAGAAAAATTTAATATTACTATTGATGACTCATGGAAATATATTATTCATTATCCCGCATCAGATTTATCTTTTGGATATATAATTTTTATTTATTATATTAATGATAATATCGCTACTGATAGGTACATATCTTTTGATATTAAAAATGGTGTAATAGACGAAATTAGCTATGCCTATTTAGATAGAGATCTTAATGAAAATGAAATTTTATATAAGTATAATTATTTTATTAATCATTATAGGCAAGAAAAAGGATTTGTCAAAGATTATGAAAAGTGGTACACAATAGCAGGTGATGAAACATCTATTGTTTATCATTTTAATAGAAATAAAATAGCTTATGGCTATGTGATATTTTATAAATATAAAGATTTAGGAGCTATTAACAATGATTGGGGCATCGAAATGTTTATTGAACCCGAATTAATTGAAAATTTTATTAATACTAAAAAAATCATTGTAAAAGATAATAATGATAAGGAAATTAAAACCATTGAAAATAAAAAAACTATTACTAAAATAACTTCATTAATGGCAAGAACAATACCTGCTTTAAATAATAATCAAAAAAGTGATAAATCTAATGAACTAAAACTATTTTTATATGATAAAGATGAAAAATTAATAAATAGTCTAGACCTTAATGAAAATGGTATTTTAGGACTTAATAACGCTCAAAATGAATATTTAAAAGAAACATATTTAAATGAATTATTAAAAATAATAAAGTAGGGTAGTATCTATTTAAACGGATACCTCTTATTGACTAAAAACAAAATTAAGTATAATATTAAATTAGGTGGTAATATGATAAAAGTTTTTACAGGACCCATGTTTAGTGGTAAATCAGATGAATTATTAAAGGAATATGATCGTAAATATCATAAGAGTAAAATACTTTTATTTAAACCTCAAATTGATACTCGTGATTTTGGAGTAGTTAAAACTCGTAATGGTAAAGAAATATCAGCGATTTTAATTAAAGACATTAAAGATATTAAAAAACATATAACCGATAAAATAACAACCATTTTTATCGATGAAGCAAACTTTTTAAAAGGCGACGTTAACATTTTAACTGAATTATCTATTAATGAAGATTTAGATATCTTTTTAGCCGGTTTAAACATGACTAGTGAGCAGCAACCCTTTGGTTTAATGCCAGAAATACTTGCTATCGCCGATGAAATTGTTATAATGCATGCTTCATGTAATGACTGTAATCGTGATGCCTTTTATACTTATTATGATGGAAAAAAGACCGGCGATATTTTAGTCGGAAATGATAATTATCTTGCTTTATGTCCTAGATGTTTAAGGAAAAGATTAAATGAAAAAAGGTAAATTAATAGTAATTGAAGGAACCAATTCTTCTGGTAAAGAAACCCAAAGTAATTTATTAGTTGCTAAATTAAAAGCAGAGGGTATTCCGGCCATCAAAATGCGTTTTCCTGACTATGAAAGTCCTACTGGTAAAATCATTGGTGAGTGCATTTTAGGTAAACACAGTGAATCATTTTTTAAAGAAGGAATCAATGAAATTCCTCCTAAAGTTGCCGCCTTATATTATGCTGCCGATCGTGCTTATAATATAGATAAAATAAATAAGTTATTAGAAACAGGCACCAATATTATTTTAGATAGGTATGTTGAGTCAAATATGGCTTATCAAGCTGCTAAATTTGATGATTTAAAAGATCGCATCAATATGCTTTTATGGATGGAACAATTAGAATTTAACTTATTAGATTTACCTAGACCTGATAAAGTAGTTTGTTTATATTTACCATATGAATATCGCACCGATCAATGTGATGACAATAAACATTTAAAAAATACCGAAAGTGTTTATGGACTTTTAGCCGAAAGATATAACTTTGCTATCATAAACTGCATCAAAGATGATAAAATTCGTGACCGTAACGAAATAAGTGAAGAAATATATCATATAATCAAAGAGTTTTTGTCAGATGAATGTTAAGTAAGTGCTAAAAATTATTTAAATAAGTAAATATCCTGTATAATATACATATATTTTAATTCGACAATTTCCTCAGTTTTTAAATTATAAAATAAATAAAAAGGAGGGAATATGTTAGTTAAAGTATTTGATGAATCACACGAAAAAGATTTAGAAAGAAGTGTAAACTCATTTTTAATGACTGTTGATGATTTAATAGATATCAAATATAGTGTTGCCATTACCGCTTGCGGAGAAGAGCAAATCTATTGTTTCACAGCCATGATAATATATAGAAATGTAAGTGATGAGTAATTGAAAAAAAATAGTTTTATGGTAGGTACCTTTATATCTACCGCCTCAGTTATCTTTGTAAAAATCCTAGGAATGCTTTACGTTATTCCTTTTTATCATATCGTCGGCTCTAAAGGCGGCGCATTATATAGTTACGCTTACAATGTCTACCTTATCTTTTTAGGTATCTCTTCTGCCGGCATTCCTAGTGCTATTAGTAAAATCATTAGTGAATACAATGCCTTAGGTTACCTCGAAGCTAAAACAAGAGTATTTTCTTTAGGCAAAAAGATTATTGGCTTTATATCCATTATTATGTTTATTTTATTATTTGTTTTTGCCGAAGAATTTGCCACTTTAATAATTGGCGATTTAACAGGTGGTAATACTATTGAAGATGTCTGTTTTGTTATAAGATGTGTATCATTTGCCGTTTTAATAATCCCTCATTTAAGTGTTACTAAAGGCTACTTTCAAGGACATAAATATTTTACTCCTTCATCAGTAAGTAATTTAATTGAACAAGTTGTAAGAATATTTGTGATTTTAGCTGGCTCCTTTTTAGCCTACAAAGTCTTTAATTCTAGTCTAACCTTAGCAGTTGGTATTGCTGTTTCTGGCGCATTTTTTGGCGGTCTTGTTGCTTATTTATATTTAAAAAGAAACATGAATAAATATAAAAGCGATTTAAATCTAGATAAAGAATACCAAAAAGATAATGTTACCAATAAAGAAATAGTTAAAAAAATTGCAAAATATGCCATACCATTTATTATTATTAATATCGTTAATAACATCTATAGTTTTACCGATATGGTTTTAGTTTTAAGAACTTTAAATAAATTAGGTTTTAGCGCTAGCGATGTCGAATTTATTACTAGTGTTATCTCCACATGGAGTGGTAAAATTGCCATGGTTGTAAATTCTATCGCGATGGGGATGACTGTAACCTTAATACCAACTATTGTTGAATCATTTACCAAAAAAGATCATCAAAGTTTAAATCACAACTTAAATAAAGCCCTCCAAATTGTGACTTACACCTCACTACCACTTGCGATTGGTATTTCCATCTTGGCAACACCTATCTGGACTATATTTTATAATACCAATGCTTATGGTGGAGCTATCTTAAAAGTTATAATCTTTAATGCCTTAATTGGCAATATCTCTATGATTGTAAGTGCTACTTTACAAAGCTGTAACCGTTTTAAAGCTGTATATCTAACTAACATAATTGGTCTTCTTACTAATGCTTTATTAGACGTTCCTTTAATGCTTTTATGTCATAGAATTGGAATCGGTGCTTATTACGGCGCTATAATTTCTTCAACCATTGGCTTTATTATTTCTATTACCCTAGGTTTAAAACTAGTTGGTAATAATGAATTTAGCTTAAACTACAAAGATACATTTATATGGATAGGTAAATCTTTAGTGCCAGCTTCTTTCATGGTTATCGTTCTTTTACCACTAAATAAAATATTACCATTTAATGTCTATCAAAAAGGTGGAGCTCTTCTAACAATTATTATAAACGCCATTATTGGTGGTATTATATTTATCTATATAAGCTATAAACTAGGTATTTTAGACCATATATTTGGAATAGATGCCATTAATAAACTATTAAAAAAACTCACCCGTGGTAAGTTTCAACTAAAAGGAAAAAAATAAATTAAACCATATACATATTTGTATTATAATTTACTTCATCACCAGATGATTTTCCGCCTTCTTCAAGTCTAGATACGCGTGATTCCAGCCTATTAATTTCTCTTTCAATTTTCGCCATTCTAGCATCAATATCACTATACATGTTTTGATTCATGTAAGCGTTATTATTATTTAAAGAAGGCCCTGCATAAAATTGGGAATTTGCACTAACAGTTTGATTTGGAACCATTCCCATTTGGTTCATGTTCATATTCGGTATGTATCCAGTCGACTGATTAAACCCATATTCAGAAAAGAAAGAATTACGATCTTTTTTCATATTTCACCTCTACCATAATATATGTGAATATAAGAAAAAAGTTTATAAAGGAGTAACTATGAGATTAAGAAATGTTAAAAATGCGAGAGAAATAGTATCGAATCATCCCTTAATAATTAAGGAAAATATATTTGATAATTCAAAAAAACTACATATTGAAATTGGCTGTGGAAAAGGTTCATTTATTATTGAAATGGCTAAAAGAAACCCTGATATTAATTTTATTGGTATTGAAAAATATGAATCAGTTCTAGTTAGAGCCTTAGAAAAAGTAGAGGACATTCCTAGTAACCTAAGATTTATGTGTTTTGATGCGGGAAATATAGATGCGATATTTTCTAAAAATGTCGACACTATTTATTTAAATTTTTCTGACCCGTGGCCTAAAACTAGACACGCTAAAAGAAGACTAACTAGTCCTATCTTTTTAGACTTTTACGATAAAATTTCTAGTGGTAAAACTCATATTATTATGAAAACTGATAACAAAGGCTTATTTGCGTATTCCCTTGAAACATTAAATAATGCTGGTTTTCATTTTAATCGTGTCTCTTTAGATTTTCCCTTAATTGAGTCAGTTCCAACTGAGTACGAAATGAAATTTAGAGATAGTGGCGAAACTATCAACTATTTAGATGCCATAAAATGATTTTACAATCAATTTTATAAATGGTATAATTACTCTAGGAGAAAATATGAAGAAAATAATATTATTAACTATTTTATTAATATCTCTAACTGGCTGTGTAAATATAAATAATACTAGCATAGAAAATCTTGTTAGTACTATAAAGCGAAGTAAGTTATCCTTAACAAATGAATACCGTAATGGCTTTACTTATTATTTACCTGTCAATATGAATGTTTTATCATCTGATAAAGCCAATGAAGTATTAACTGATGGAAACTATAATTACTATTTATACGCTGATATGATTAGTTTTTATAATAAAACTAGCTTTGATTATAAGGAAAATAAGACTAGCTATAAAAGTTTAAATCTAAAAGATGACAAAGCATCTGGATATTTAGAAATAAATCAAAAAAACGACAAATATCTAATTGAAATAATGTATAATTATGCTAAAATAGAAGTGATGGTAGATAAAGATAAAATTAATGAAGCTATATCTAATTCATTAATCGTTATTAGTTCCATCAAATTTAATAAAGATATCATTGAAAATATGCTAGGAAAAAACGTTCTTAGTTTTAGTGAAGAAGAATTTAATATATTTGAAACCAACTCAAGTACAAGTAATTTCCTAGAAATAGAAAAAGAATTTGATACATATGAAGGCGATGATATCCCGGATTATGATTTAGTAAATTAAGGAGAGATTTTAATGGGAGTATTTAAAAAATTAAAAGACGTCTTATTTGATGTCGAAGATGATGAATTACCTGTTATTCAAAAAACACCTAAAAAAGAAGAGGTCAAAGAAGAAAATCCTATTAAGGAAATAAAGATACCTAAAGAAGACTACAGTGCTCCAGAAGTGAAAGAGCCTCGGAAAGAAAGTTTTAACTTCCCAATTGATTTTGATGAGCCTGTGCCATCTAGAACTGCTAAAAAAGATTATTTATTTGATGATGATTTTGATGTTAAACCAGCATCACACAAAGAACCTTTAAGAGATTATAGAGAACCAAGAAGATATGATGAACCAGCACCTAAAAGAAAAGATGCTCCTGATTATTCAAAAATACTAACTAGAGAAACTAAAAAAGAAGCATTCAAGCCATCACCCGTTATATCACCAGTTTATGGAATATTAGATCAAAATTATACTAAAGACGATGTTATTATTAAAACTGATGTTGGTATTAAAAATCCTACTTTAGATGATGCTTTAAAAAAGGCTCATGGCATTAAAAAGAAAGAAGAAAAAATCTTCGATGAAAATTTTGAAGAACCACCACTAAAAACTTTAGATGAAATATTAATTGCTAAAGATAAAAAAGTGGAAGTAAAAAAAGAAGAAAAAGAAGAAGAAGAATTACCAATTGTTAAAAAAGAAAGTATGCTTGTTTCTAAAGCCGAAACTGAAAATATTAAATTAGAAGATGATAGTCTTCCTGATGAACCATATGCTGATGAAAAAAAAGAAACAACTTTAGAAGATGACTTATTTAATTTAATAGATTCAATGTATGAAGAAAAAGAAGAGGAGGAATAAAAATGGAATTTATGGCAGAAGTATTACCAATAATTATTTATATTTTATTAATTATTTTACTAGTAATTGGAATTATTTTAGGAATAAAACTTATAATAACTATAGATAAAGTTAATTATGTAGTTGATGATATTACCGAAAAAGTTGAGTCATTAGATGGATTTTTCAAAATAATCAATATGGCCAACAATAAATTTAATTTAGTTACAACAAAAATAAGTGATTGGATTATGACTCTAATTGGGAAAATCCCACTATTTAATAAAAAAGGAAAGGAAGAAGAGGAAGATTATGAGTAAAAAAGGTTGTGCATTATTTACTGGTTTAGCAGTAGGAGCAGGATTAGGAATTCTATTTGCTCCAAAGAAAGGAACTGAAACTAGAAAAGACATTTCTAAAAAATTAGATGAATTATGGGGAAAAGTTAAAGAGTTAGATTACGATGAAGTAAAAAGTACTCTTGAAGTTAAAATTAAAGAATTAAAAAAAGAATTAGCTGATCTAGACAAAGAAAAAGTTGCTAGCATCGCTAAGGAAAAAGCTTTAGTAATTAAAGATAAAGCTGAAGATTTATATAACTTAGCTGTTGAAAAAAGTTCTCCAGTTTTAGAAAAAGCTGCTAAAGAAGTAAAAGATAAAGCTGCTGAATTATTAAGTAGCACTGCTAAATCATTAGAAAAAACTAGTAAAAACTTAAAAAAAGCTAACTAGTTTTTTTCTTGACTATCTTTTAAGCATTTGTTATACTTATCTCGTTAATGAAGACGGAAACTTACAACTTCCAGAGTTAAATCGTATATCACGTTAAGATATTAAAGCGCATGAAAATCATGAAATAAGGTGGTACCGCGGCATTAGTCGTCCTTAGATTAATGATTTTTTTATTTTGTAAAGGAGTATTTATGAGAAAATTTGAAAAAATAAGTTTTGAACAATTTAAAAAGGATGTTAAAGATGATAAGAGTTTATACGAAACTTTTAGCTTACCTAAAAGAAGTACTAAACATTCCGCCGGCTATGATATTTGTAGCTTAGAAGACTATACTATTAAACCTCATGAAGCTAAAGCCTTTGTAACCGGTTTAAAAGTCGCTATGAATCCTGATGAAGTACTATATTTATACACTAGAAGTTCTTTTGGTTATAAATATTGTGCTACTCTTGCTAACAGTGTTGGTGTTATTGATTCTGATTTTTATAATAATGATGACAATGAAGGACACTTTAGAGTAAAAATAATTAATCATGGTGAAAAAGATTTAGAAGTAAAAGCTGGCGACCGTATTGCTCAAGGCATTTTCATGAAATACTTAACCGTCGATGACGAAGAGGAAATAACAAATGTTAGAACTGGTGGAATAGGTTCTACTAATAAGGAGGAAAAATAATATGACATTTTTTGAAGAATTAAAATGGAGAGGCGTCGTAAAAGACATCAGTTCTCCCGAACTTGAAAATAAATTAAATAATGAGTCTTTAACATTTTATTTAGGAACTGATCCTACTGCTGACTCTTTACATATTGGCCATTATGCATCATTTGTTACTGCCAAAAGATTAGCTCGTCATGGTCATCATCCTATTATTTTAGTAGGTGGTGCCACTGGCTTAATTGGTGATCCTAGGCCAACTGCGGAAAGAGAAATAATCTCTAAGGAAACAGTTGCTAAAAACATTGAAGGCTTAAAAAAACAAGTTAATATGCTTTTAGAAGGTAAAGCTCAAATAGTTAATAATTATGACTGGACTAAGGATGTTACTTTCTTAGATTTCTTAAGAGATATTGGAAAATATATCAATGTTAATTATATGCTTGGAAAAGATATTATTTCTAGAAGACTAGAAACGGGCATCACTTATGCAGAATTTTCATACACCTTATTACAAGGATTTGATTTTCTTCATTTATTTAATAATTATAACTGCACTCTTCAAGCCGCTGGATCAGATCAGTGGGGAAACATTACAACTGGTATTGAACTTATAAGAAAAATTGAAAATAAAGAAGCATATGGTTTTACAATGCCATTAATTTTAGACGCTACCGGCAAGAAATTTGGTAAAAGCGAAGGAAATGCTCTATGGCTTGATAAAGAAAAAACATCACCATTTAAAATATATCAATACTTAATTAATTCTGATGATTCAAAAGTTATTGAATACTTAAAAGTATTTACCTTTTTAACCAAAGAAGAAATTGAAAGAATTGAAGCCGAATTTAAAAAACACCCTGAAGAAAGATTAGCTCAAAAAACTCTTGCCTATGAAGTTGTTAAAGACTTACATGGTCAAGAAGAAGCAGACAAAGCAAAAGAAACAAGCGACAAAATCTTTAATGGTGAAGTAACTGATGAAATGCCTAAAGTAGAAGTAACAAGTAATAATATCCTAGATGTTTTAGTAGAAAGTAAACTAGCGCCATCTAAAAGTGAAGCAAGAAGATTAGTTACTCAAGGTGGTATAAGTATAAATGATGATAAAATCGTTGATCCTAATTATGTCTGCGAAAAATCTGATTTTGTATTACATAAAGGTAAGAAAACCATTATTAGAATTATAAGAAAATAAATTGTGGCATAATAAACCACAATTTTTCTATATAAAAAATTTTATTTATGCTATAATTATCATAGGTGATTAGTATATGTTAGATAATTATTTGGAAGTAGACGGAAAGAAATTGGAAGTGTTATTTCTATTTAACTATAAAGAAAGAGACTTTGTTGTTTATGAATGCCCAGATGGCGAAATAAGTGCCTCTCTTATAAAAAATAATGAAGGCCAAATAACATTAGAAAAGATTACTGAAAATGAAGACTGGGACTTTGTAGATAAAAAGTTAGAAGAGTATTTACATAGCGATGACGAAAATTGAATTAAAATATAGCGAAGAAAACGGCTATTATGTTTTAATGTATCGTGATGATAAGTTAGTTAAAAAAGCATCAGATAGTGATTTTACTTATAATATGGAAAAGCTAAGTTCATATGATAAAGTGATGAAAAATGGTGTAATAAAAAATGATACATTTATAGCCGAACTTTATGACGGAATTATAGAATTTCATAATCTAGAAAAATATGATGAACTACTAACCAAATATTTTCCTAAATCTTATACTGATGCTAAAACAAAGTTATTAGCGAAACAAAAAAGAGCGGAAATTGAAAAAAGAAAAACAGAAGAAAAAGCTGCCAAAGCTTTATTACAATCTCAAAAAGAAGAAGCTAAAAAAGAAGAAGCTGAAATAATTGCTAAGGAAAAAGCCCGTGCAAACTTAATTAAAGACTACGAAAAAGTTGAAAGTAAAAAAGCTCTAGAAGCTAAAAAACGTGAAGAAGAAACT
>CAKOOC010000009.1 GCA_934098375.1 uncultured Bacilli bacterium | reverse complement strand
TTTTTTTCTTTATCATAAATCACCTAGTAATAACTATGCGATTAAATAATAAATTATTAATATTTATCCTTTTAATAATTTTATTTTACGATACCAATTATTTTCTTTAGCATCATCATTTAAAGCTTCAAAGTTAATTACTTCTTCTTCTTCATTTAAACTTATTTTAATGCTAGGATTTATATCTAAAGTTATAACTGATATGACTTTATCTTTTGAAGAACTTAAATCTTTTTTAAGTGTTAATTTTTTATAAATACCAAAACTTAATAGCATTGCGAAAATTAAAACACTTACTAATATTATCATATTTTTTTTACTCATAAAATCACACTACCATGCTGTTACAATTATAGCAAAGAGATGACAATACTTAAAATTTTAGAAATTAAAAAAAGATTAATGAGCGTATGTGCCATGAATCTTTTCTAAATCTTCTGTACTTAGAGTATCAATGGTCCATTTATCATTTACTTTAGTTAAGTTAAATGTAATGGTATATTGTACTCTATCTTTAGCGGTATTTAGTTTATCGATTTTATATTTTAGGGCCTTTTCGGTACTATATGTACCATTATCAGCAAATTCATTAGGATTAGCAGCGATGTAGCTGTTTACTTCCTCTTCTACTTTATAATAGTCATAGACATCGATTTGGGCAACTACAGTGGCGTTATCTCCATCTATTTTTTCATCTTTTATAACATATTTCATGTTTTCATACTGTTTTAAATAAACATTTTTATAATCGTCATAGTTTTTATCATCAATTGTTAAAGTTTTTAAATAATCATCTAGCTCTCCTACAATAGAGTTATCTTTGCTTTGATACCTATTTAATAATGTTTCAACTCTTGCTTTAGGGTTGTTTCCCATTGTACAACCAAATAACATAGTAACGAGTAATAATAAACTAAATATACTGATTTTTTTCTTCATAATTTCTCTCCTTGTTATTAATTTGGTCATTAATAAGCAAAATATACACAAAAAAAGAAGAATTAATCTTCTTCGTCTACTAATTTGTTAAAATTAGATATGAATATTGCTGCTAAAGCACTGTATCTTTCTTCTTCAGTAACAGGAACGACATATTTTTCATTATCCTCTATAATCTCTTCAAAAATATAAGACTTTACTAAAGGAGTATCATTTTCATCTACTAAAGAGGCAAAATAATAATTTATGCCATTTTGATTTGTTTCGTCTACTATTTCATATCTTTCATTATTATCTAAAGTAATATATTTTCTATCTATTTCTTTCATTACGCAATCCTTCTTCCATAACTTTCTGACTTTTTAGAGGTATAAGTTACTACTGGTTTGTAGTAGCCTTCCCAAGTGGCATTATTCCACATATCGACAGTGCTTTCTAATTCGGCATCATTTTCTTTTTCAATATAACCTTTGGGAATATTAGATACGATTGTATCATCCATTATTTCTTTGATGTCATCATAGTCTTCCTTAATCATGCCAGATTTTTTTAATTTATGTAAGTATGCTAGAAGGGCGGCCATGCCTAGTTTAACAACTATGCCAGTTGGAGTTATTAAACCTACGACAGCCATAGCAAGAGCTAATTTATATGCGGCGTTTTTAGGCTTAGCCTTTTTTATTTCTTCTTTAATAATTTTATGTCTTCCCGTTTTAATATTCATATTGTTCCTTTCTATTCTTAAAATGCTAATGGAGAATTTTTAATAAATTTATCAGCTTCTTCTTTGAAGATATCTTCATCAAGACCTTCTTCTATTAATTCACCTTTTAAATCATTATCAATAATACCGGATAAGCTTTCTTCTATTTTACTCTTTTTAATAGGTTCTTTTTCGGTATCAATAAAAATATCTTTTAATCTATCTGATAATGTTTTTACTACTTTTTTACGTTCTTTATGTTTGCCTTGCTTTTTTAATTTATCAATATAATAAGCGATGGCACCGCCAGATGCACCAACTAAAACACTTAAAGTAGCAAGACTAAATGGTACAGAAGCTGCCGCTAAAGCAATTATAGCAATAGCAAATGATGTTAAATAAATAGTACGATTCTTTGTTTCTTCTTTAACAACCTTACGAGGTCTAGGGGTACTTGTAAGTCTAATTTTTTCTTCATCAGTTAAGCTTTCCCATTTTTTTAATGACGCAAATACAGATACAGGGAATTTTTTATCTTCAAATTCTTCTAATACTAAGTATTTTCCGTCAGCAGTTTTTTCTTTAATTTTATAGGTTTTACCAACAGTTAAGTCGATATAATCTTTAATTTTACAAACATCGTCTTTAATTAGCTTACCAGTGTAAACAACTAAATTGTCTCTTTCTTGCCATTCTTTTAATGTACACGCATAAGATTTTAAAATTTTATATGGTGTATGATCTTCTAATTCTATTTCATAATAGTTACCAGTTTCATTTATTACTTTATATTTTTCACCTTTAGTTACGCGGCTGTAATAATCCTCAAAACCTTTAGGTGCATTCCCTTTGTATACAACATAGAAATCATCATCAGGTTCTCCATGTGGCGGAAGCGGAGGTAAAGGCTCACTATTTTGCGGTTTAATTGGTTCAAAATCTTCTACTTCTATAGGCTGTTTACCAGTTAAATTATGAATAACTAAATCTTTCCATACACAAGGATAAAAATCATTAGCATCAAATTCTTTATCACTATTTTCTAGTATTATCTTACCATTTTTTATTTCTTTAATTTGATATTCGGCGCCTAATCTTAAGTCGGGATCAGCATTTTCATTTGTTACCGGATAATATAAAACGATTTTGCCAGGCTGCATTCCCTCGTTATAAATTTTATTATGTTCTTTGGTAGTTATAAAACTTTCTTTAGAATATGATCCACTTATTTCATTAAACTTGTAATAAATGTTACCATTATCATTTATAATTTCTTTTATTGTATATTCACTTAAGAAAGATAACCCAGGATAGTAAGGAATGGTTCTATTTTTTAGTAAACCAAAATATAATAATTTATCGCCTACTTTTGGACCTTCTGTAGATTCAATTGGTTTTTCTGACTTTTTTTGATCTTTGCCATAATACATATTATTTAATGCTTCGGCAAATTTAGGATCATTTGTTTTTAATCCCGTTAAAGAGTAACCAATATAGTTCCAAGTTTCAGGTATAACAAAGGTCATTATTGGATATGTGCCATTTACTTCATTAAGAGTTATTTTATCATTATCGACACTCTTAATAGTATAAGGAGTATTTAATTTTAATTCATCATCAATTAAATCAACATTTTCTTTTGGTACATATAAATAAACAGTTTTACCAGGAGTATACATATTTTGAAATTCTTCTTCAGTCATAAAAGAAGATTTAGGATAAAATGATACTACGCCATCAAATACATAAGAATCTTCACTTTCAGATTTAACAGTGTACAAATCTCCTATTTCAAGATGTTTATAGGAAAAAGGGTTAGCTGAATTATCATAGCCGATAAATATTACTTTTTTCTCCTCCTTTTCAGGTTCACTAGCCTCAGGAGTATTATCATTTGATGGCTTTACTATCTCAGGTGATTCTGGGGTTGCAGGCGCCACAGGTGGCGTTTCTTTTTTAGGCGGACGAGTCTTATTAATAGCTTGCGTATCAATTTTTCCATCCACACTTACCATAAATGATGCAAGTAATTTATTTAATTCATTATCTTTCTTAGTAACTTCTTTTTCCAAGTTTGTAGCATTTACTATTAATTCACGATACATAATAAAGCTATTATTTAATTTTTCAAAATTACTATTTAAGGCACTTAATTCAGGACTAGAAAATCCGTAAACTTTAGCAAAATTTAAAGAATCATATATTTGATTACTTAGATTTTGAGCACGGGTTATATCGTCAAATGATAATAAACCAGTTCTTTCTCTTTGTTTAGTTAATTTTTGTAAATAGCTTTCAGCTTTATGATAGCCGCTTGTAAGTTCATTGTATTTAGCAGCGTGGAGTTTAATTTCTTCAATATTATTAGGATCTAAATTTTTAATTTCATGGTATTCTTTATTAATAGCATCTTTTAAATCATCTAAATCTTTTTGTTTTCTTTCAATATCGTCTTGCAAGTCTTTATCAAAAGCTTTAGCGTTAATAATATTTTTAAGAGCTCTAATGTCCGTATCAAAACCAGTTAAACCACTTACACCAGTAATATCAGTGTAAGGATTATATCTTTTTTCATAATTTTTAGCTTTAACTAATTTTTCAACTCCAGCAATACTTTCAAGAATACTTTCTACATTATGGGATAAATAATCTCTAGATTTTGTTTGAGCTAGATTTTCTTTAGCTTCTTCTAAACTTGCCTTACTTTCAGAGATTCTATCTAATAATCTATCTATATCATCGGTAGTTAATACGCCATTATTTTTACAATAATCCATGTAAAAGCCAAAATCGCCAGTAGTTGTTAATCCGGCGTCATTTAGTCTATTAATTAAATATAATGGTAAAGAAGTATCTAAAAAATCATCGTTATTTCCTCTATTGGCGGCATTGTAACTATTAATTCTTTCAGATTCTTCTTTAATTAAACTTTTTTGTTTTTTAGTTAATTTAGGTCTATCTTCTTCAGATAATCTTCCGATTTTCTCAAGTCTTTCTTTAATTTTTGCTTTTTCTTCTTCAGATAGTGCCATTATACATCGTCCTCTTTTCTTTTTGATACTTATTATAATAGTTTAATACTTTTAAATCAATAAAAATTATAAACTATATGACTTATCATCTTTATTTTCTAAGACTAAAGCATCAAAACTATTTAAATTAAATACTGCATTAGGTAATTCTTCAAGCATAATATATTCATTATAAGTTCCATCTTTAAACTTATAACCAGCAAATGTATAAGTTTCATCAGGAACTAATTTACGATAATTTTCGTCATGTACGAATTTGCCAGGGACAAAACCATTAAAAGTTATTTTATCACCAGGTTTAAAATTACGTTCTTTAGAATATAAGTTATTCATTTCCTCTAGACCGAAAGCACGTTTTTGACGATTTTGAACACCCATGAAAGCGGCAATATCATTACTGCTTACTTTCATTTCTTTCATTTTATTTTTTTTAATTCTGCTTAATAGTTCAGAAACACTAGGTTCTTTAGCTTTGGCTTGTTCATATCTTTCAAGAATGTCTACTGGGGCAGCTGGTGTTTCCATTTTTTTATGTCTAGGTTCATAGAATTCATAACCAATAGGTTCTTTTGTTTCAGGAGTTATTTTCTCTTTTACAGGTGATGCTTTTACTTCAACCGTATTGGCATCATTATTAATGATTACATGAGGAGGTCTAACTTCAAGATTAGAAATACCATAATCAGCGCATAGGGCATCTAAATCTAACTTTGCTTTAGCTTTATTTGTTTTCATAGAAGAAAATTTATTTTTTATAGATGATTGAAGAGCGGCAACGGCATTTTTGGTTTCTTCTGATAAATTCATTCTGAAGATAATACCATTAATTAAAAGGGTATCTCCTAATAAACTTTGGGTTCTTTCTTCAGCATGAAAATTTGATATATAACTTTCATGAACTGGAGTTTTTGAATCAATTTCAGCTATCTTAGCTTTTAGCTCTTCTCTTTTGACTAGTTCTTCTCTAATTAAATCAAAGAAAGTGTTGTTTCTAGCTTCTATACTAGATTCATTATCTTTACTTAAATATACATAACTTTTAGTCATGTCAACAATTTCTTCTTCAATTTGCTTTTTTTGGGTTAATAACTGATTATACATATAAATTGGCATATATTTTGTTGCTAAGCCTTGAATTTTAGATGTTAAATCAGTGATAACATTTTTAGAGTTGTCTTTTAAAAAAGAGGGATCTTTTCTTAAAATAGATTCTAAAGAATGAGCATAGGCCATAACTTCGTCTTCAAAATTGTAGGGAGTTATTGATGAGTCTATTTCTGACTCTAATGTATCATAGGTTTCTACAAAGTTATCAAAATCGCCATTAAATATTTTAATGCGTGCTCTGGCAAAGTCAGAAATATTAATTTTTCTATCTTGTAATAATTTTTGTAAATTATCAAGTTTTTCTTTTTCGCTCATGATAATGCTCCTTTCTTATTATACTAATTCTTCTTCGGTAAGTTTAGCTACATTTATAGCTTCTTCTAAATTTATATTACTTAAATCATAATTTGCATGAATTTTATTTAGAGTTTCGTTAGCGTCATTTATTAATTTTAATCTAGTATTTATTCTTTTGATTAAATCTTCGATTACTTCTTTTATTCTGAAGTCTAGAGTTTCTAAATCAGTATCAAATGTTAAAAAGTCTACTCCATCTGATACGGTACTAACTCTATTTAGATATCTTTTTTCTAATTTATTTTCCTCTAATATTTCATCTATTTTTCCCGCATATTTTAATACTTCCGCAACATAATTATCTATTTGTTCATTTACTGATTTAATTTTAAATGCTGCAAGCACTTTACCTGTAGCAATTTTTTCTTCTTCACTTTCATATAATAGGTTATCTTCCATTTTTATTCCTCCTTTAATATTTATAAATTATTTTACTGCCTTCAAACCAATCGATATTTGCATCACACCATTTTTGTGTTGGCTCTTTACCAGCACCAAACGTTTCGGTTAAATCAACTACTAAAACATTATCCCATTCTGTATACATACCGGCGGTATAAGTGCCGGCGGCACCGTAAACAAGAGCTTTATAACTTGTAACACTAGTAGTATTAGTTCCATATATAGATGTTTTTGTCCATGTTGATACATCATTAGTTAAACCAACCGCAATCAATTCTTTCTTATTTACATTGAAATCATATATGTTCATTCGTGATGCACCGCCACCACTTTTTCGATAATAGCTACTCATGTAAACTTTGTGATTAACAGGAATAGTTATATCTGGACTTTTTAAATAATCATAAGTACTTTGAGGATTTAGTTTAATGTATTTTGAATTATTAATACCGCCAGTACTAACTATATTCGCAGTAAATGATGCATCGCTTAGTGTCCAGTTAGTTAAATCATTAGAAAAATCTCCATTAGCAATTAAATTAGTAATTTGATAGCCACTATCGCTAGCTTCACCTTCAATAGTTATATTTAAGTGAATTTCTGCACCAATAGCTTTATTTGGTAAGGTTGTATCATAATTAAGCCATGTTTGTAATTTATATGACTGACTTTCACCAGGATTTACTACTGATGAGTAAATTATACCGTTAGTTGTATCAGTTCCTAAATTAAAGCTTTTATTTTCAAAAGGTGTTTTAGTTATTATTGTGCTAGTTGTGTCACCGCTAGTTCCCTTATAACCTTTTAAATTCATATGGATATTTTTCCATGTTGGTCTTTCACTTTCAGCAATGGTTGTATCACCAGTTTTTGATATTACAACTTTGTTAGCGTCATAACTAGCACCACCAGATAAGTAAGCGGGATTATCAGCTAACGCTATTGTATAAGTATAAGCGATAGTTCCGGTATTTTTAATAGTAAATGTGTAAATATTATTGGTTAAAGCTAAACCTTCTTCATCACTCATTGGATTCATTTCATTAATATTAAGAGCATCTGGGTCACCTAGTGTTTGATCACTAGAATTATTAAAGGCAACGACTAAATCGCCGACATTCATTGACTGATTATTAGTATCTTCCTGAGTACTTTCAAATAAAGCATAAGAAGAGCCTAAAATAACGAAAACGATTAAAAAAAGGCTTGCTGCAGATAAAGATAATTGTTTTTTTAGTAATTTATTTATATACATGACACATACCTCTATTTTCTATATCAATAATAACAAATAATAATGTTTTTAGCAAGATTTTAATTGCTTTTTTCATAAGTTTTTGATACAATCAATAATGTATTTAAGGAAGGAGTGTAAACTATGCCTAATATTAAAAGTTCTAAGAAAAGCGTAAGAACTGATAAAATCAAAACTTCTAGTAATACTTCTTATACTTCAAGAGTTAAAAATGGAATGAAAAAACTAGAAAAAGCTATTAAAGAAAATGATAAAGAAAAAGCAAGTTCTACATTAAAAACTACTTTAGCAAATATTGATAAATGCGCTAGTAAAGGATTAATGAAAAAGAATACTTGTGATAGACAAAAAGCAAGATTAAATAAAAAAGTTAAAGAAATGAATTAAATCGTTTCTTTTTTTTTAGATATTTGCTATCATTATTATAGTGATATGATATGAAAAAGATAATTAAATGGATAGTACTTTTAGGTTTTATAGCTTTAGCAGTTTTAAATATAGATAAGATAACGGATTACTTTGCGGAGTTACTTTCAGATAAACCCAAATTAGTTATTCCCGAAAAAAATGAATATTATAAGAATATTAGTTATTCTTTTGTTCAAGAAAGTGAAGATTTTATTCCTTATAGTAAACAGGATTTAAAGAATATTTTTTATTCAATACTTAATAATGGTTATACTAATTTTACTTTTTATTGTCCTAAAGAATATACAGATTGTTTAACAGATACAGAATCGATAATTAAGGATGATACATTGCTTACAAATATTAATAATTTTGTCCACCCCTTTAATAACTTTAGTAATATTAATGTGGTATATTCTTCAGTCGGAGAAGTTAATGTAAAGGTTACAAAATTATATAGTAATGATGATATTGAAGCAGTTATACATAAAGTTAATGAAATATATAGTCAGATTATTACTGATGATATGTCACTAGATGATAAGATACTTACGATTCATGATTATATAATTAATAATACAAAATATGATCAAGAAAGAGCTAATAATAATAGTACATATAAGTCTAATATTGCATATGGTCCCCTACTTCAAGGTTATGCTGTATGTGGTGGTTATGCAGATGCGATGGCATTATTTTTAAATAAGTTAAATGTTCCTAATTATAAAGTAGCGTCTCTTACACATGTATGGAATGCCGTTAAAGTTAATGATAAGTGGTTACATATAGATTTAACTTGGGATGATCCAGTCGCTCTTAATTCAGATAAGGATACCCTACTTCATAAATTTTATTTAATTAACACTAAAAAATTAGAAAGTTATAAAATTGATAATCATGAGTATGATAAATTTACTTATGCAGAACTTTCTTAGAAACATTAAAATAATTAATTAATATTTTAATAATACAAGTTAAAGGTGCTGATAAAAGCATACCTAAAATACCAAAGAAGTGACCAAAAACGATAAGTCCAATTATGATGATAATTGGATTTATTTTTAGGGATTTACTCATAATATAAGGCTGAATAAAGTTTGATTCGATAAACTGAAGGGCAAAAATAATTATAAGAGATGTTATTCCTAATCTAGTACTAACACTAAAAGAAACTAAAATGGCAGGAACACCACCGATATAAGGTCCAATAAAAGGAATGATATTGGTTAATGAAATGATGATAGCAAATAAAAAGGCATATGGCATTTTAACGATATAAAAAGAAATTAAACTTAGAATAAAAAGAATACCGGTATCAATAATGGTACCTTTTACAAAGGTTTTTAAATTTAGACTGATTTCGGTAATTAAAGATGATGGCAAATATTTAGATATAAACTGGCTCACTCTTTTATGACTAACTAAAAAATAATAAGAGATAAAAATACTATAAATAGCGTTTAAAATAATGTTTTTAATGTTACTAGTACAGTTTGATAAGATGGTTAAAACTTTTTTACCTAAAGCCGGCATATTAATATCTTTAGTGTATCTAACAGGAATATTTTGGTAATAGTTAACTACTTCGGGAATGATGTTTTTTATTTCTTTAATAATTATAGGAATAAGAAAGTAACTAAATAAGGTTAATATCGCAATTAAGAAAGAAAATGTTAAAATAGCACTTAATCTGTCACTTAATTTTTTATTAAACTTTAGCATAATGGGTTTGATTAACCATGCTAAGGCATAACCAAAGAATAATGGGGATATTAAATTAATAAGAGTGCAGCAAAAACCAATAATTTTACATTTTCTAATTATTTCAAGAAGTAACAAAATAGTTAGAAGTATTAAAACTATCTTTATTAAATTATTATATTTAACCTTTTTAATCATATTTTTATTTTGTAAAGTTTAAAAATTATTATACTTTTACAAAGAAAAAACCTCATACCATATGTATGAGGTTTTAAATATAGATATTTATTAATCCATATTCATTAAATCAGCTGCATCATCTACTAAATGATTCATTTTCTTCTTTAGAGATTTTCGATCTTTCATTAAGTCATTTAGACCAATGTATAAGCCAATACCGGCTGCTGCACCGATCATCATTAATAGTGAATCTTTCAAAAATATCACCTCAAGTTTATTTTAACCGGCTTTAGATAAAATATTCTCTATTTTTGTTTGCAAAGAAGTTTTTCTTTCATAACTATAATTATTATTAATACATTTGATAAAGGCATCATAAGAACCTACTAATATTAAGCTTTTTTTAGCTCTAGATACACCTGTATAAAGTAATTTATTATAAAGCATGCGGCTATAATTTGTACTAATTGGCATAATAACATGTTCAAATTCGGATCCTTGAGATTTATGGATGCTCATAGCATAGGCATGAGTTATAGTTATAAGTTCATCTTTTTTATAACTAATTTTACGTCCATAGTAATTTATGATCATAAAGTCAGTTTTAGATTCAATATTTATTTCTTCAATATAACCAATATCACCATTATAGATATTATTTTCTAAATCATTTACTAAGTTTAGAATTTTATCCCCTACCCTATAAGTAATAGGTCCAATATGGGTTTCATCCTTCCCTACTACGCTTTCATTAAAAATATCTTGAAGTAAAATGTTTAAATTATCAATTCCATTTTCACCTTTATACATAGGTGCTAGGACTTCAATTTGATTGCTCTTAATATTTTTATCTAGCATTTTTAAAATGATCTTTTTAATACAATCTTTTATTTGATCATTATTAGCACTGATAAAGCTATAATCATCTGTTTTAATATTAAAGTTTTCTAAAGTATTTACGTCTTTAATGTTTTTAGCAAGAAAAGGAATATAAGAGTTTTCACTTTGTCTATAGATGGTTTCTAGCATAATATGAGGAATATTTGCTTTTATCATATCACTTAAAATTAAGCCAGGGCCGACTGAAGGAAGCTGATGAACATCACCGACAAAAACGATTTGGGTGTTTAGCGTAATTCCTTTAAAAAAGGACGCTAGTAAGTGATTATCTAACATAGATGTTTCATCAATAATAAATAAATTATAATGTAAGGGATTTAACTCATTGATAGCAAAGATATTATTTTCTTTGTCCCATTTTAAAAAGCGATGAATAGTTGATGAGGGAAGACGAGTTGTTTCACTCATTCTTTTAGCCGCTCTTCCGGTTGGAGCCAAAAGCATTACTTCTCTTTCAAGGCCTGCATCATTTAATTTATTAATTAAACTATACATTTTTATAATACCTTTTACAATGGTTGTCTTACCGGTACCAGGGCCACCGGTGATAATACTAATATTATTGGTTAAAGCAGATTTGATGGCCTGTTTTTGTTCATCATTATATTTAATATTAAGCTCTTCTTCAACAATACTGATGTTTTTTTCAAAAGATGTAATTTTATGAGGAGCTTTTTGCATTAGTTCAGCAATTGAGGTGGCATTATATAATTCATCTAGATAATCAGTCATTAAATATAAATGATCATTTTGATCCATGATAGCTTTTTCTTTGATTAATTTTTTTATAAACTCGCTAATGGGCTCATGAATTTTAAAATTTTTACCTAAGTATTCAGCAATTTCTTCTTCTTTTAAATAAATATCACCTAAAGAAAAAGTTAATTCTTTCATACTTTCAATGATGCAAGCTTTAATACGACGTTCATCTATTAAATCATTATTTTTAATAAAAATACCATCTAATTTTTTAAAATCAATAGTTCCTACTAATAAATAAATATTTTGTTCAATGATATCAATAATTTTTTTGCCATAAGAGTTCATTAAATTCATAGTTTCTTTAACAGAAAAGCCCATTTCTTTTAAGGCTAGTATTTCTTTATCGGCAGCAAAATATTTGATGATGGAATTATAAATTGATTCTGCTTTTTTCTCGGTCATTTTAGGAACTAAGTATAAATTATCTTTGTTTTCTTTAATTTTATTTAATGTGTCATCTTTAAATGTTTCATATATTTGCCCGGCTAATTTTTCACCGCAGCCTTTAACAAAAGAACTAGTTAAAAATTCGATAATGGCATCTTTTCCTTCCGGAAGACTTTTTTCGTAGGATTTAACATTAAACTGGTAGCCATAACGATTATGAAATATATATTCACCATAAAGGATAAAGACATCTTCTTTATTTAAATCGTTAGCAAAATAACCAGTAAAAGTGATTGTTTTATTTGCTTCAATATCAGAATCATCTGTTTCTTTTACTCTAAAAAGACCAACTTTGTAGCCGGTATCTGATTCAAATATTGCATTTTTAAATTTACCTTTTATATAACTCATAACTTGTATTTTAACACAGGCATTTTATAAATAAAAGAGCAAATTAAATAGAATTTTTATTCTTAATTATTTAGAAAGAAACTTTCATCAAGTAAAGGAATTATGTCTATAACGGGTTCTTCATAAGGATGAACTTTTCTTAAGGCTAAAATTATTTCTTTGACATTTTTTATATCACATACAACTTCTAATTTTTCTTCGTTAACTACTTCTAGATTATCTTTTTTACCTATATATGGATTAGCATTGCTAGTAGGTTTAAAGGTTCCGATAGATTTAGTTGCTGATGAACAGTTAGTGTAATTACCGATAACTCCGGCACCATGAGCAAATAAAGCATTTCTAACTTCTTTAATATTATCACTAGGCACAGTAACTATGATTTTTACTCTATTAACATTTATATTCATTTTAAATTTCACTCCTTTTTTATTATTTAAAAACTGATAAATTTTTTTATCAGTTTTATTCAACATAATCTAGGCCATATACTAAATTAGTATTTGCTTCAATAAAATTTATAATTTCTTTGTATTTGTTATTAATTTTTTTAATAAGTTTATAATCATTAAAATAATCTTTTTCAGCTTTTAGTTTATTTAATTCTGTAAACAAATCTGAGTTTAACTTTTTCGTTGTTATGGCTTTATAGATAAAATAATCATAACTAGACCAAACTGGGTAATTGCCATTATAATCATAGCTAGAAAGCTCAATATAATCATTTGGTTTAAATAATTTTTTATAATTACCATAAAAGAATCTTACATAACTATTATGATACTTTAAATCTACTATATTTTTCATATTTCACCTATTTTAATTATATAAAATTTAGAGAATATTTTAAAGAGCTTTTATTTAATTTCTAATATTTTGTATCAGTTAAAACTAAGGGAATATTTCTTTTTCTTTGGATAAAGGAATATTCTATTTTACCTATGCTACTTCTAAAATAAGGAACAGGTATAGCGCCTTCAATAGCTTTAGCATTTTCTATAACAGTTCTTTGAATTGCACTTACTTCTTTTATTGTTAAATCATTTGGTGATAGTGCTGTTTTGTTTTGGGAAGCACATTCAAAAAAGTAAGCCATTATCTTTTTTAATATTGGAATGTCATAAGATGATTCAGCAGTAAAGGATGCTTTATCAAGAGCAGGCGCTAATTCATCATATAATCTTTTTATTTCGGCGGGATTTTCTAAAAGATTAACTTTAATGTCACCAATAAAATAATAAGCTTGTAATTTTCCACCCATTATTTTTATATAATAAGTTTTAGACTGTGATTTATTTAATAATGTTACTTTTAAATTTAATAGAAGTAAATTATCACTTTGACTTGTATTAAATTCTAAATCAAAAGCGATATTACCAGCATATTTTTTACTTGTTTTAACTTTTTTTACGCCTTCGGAGGTTTCAGTAACAGTTACACCTTCTAAAGTAGTAAGTAATCTTTTATTATTTTTTCTTAAAACAGAGAAATAATTTTTGTTTTTAGATATCCATATATTAAATGAATTATTTAAAGGATTACCATCACAAACAAAAGAGTCATAACCATATAAGTTTTCAAAGTAATCTCTTTCTAGAGTAATTCCTTTATTGTTGAATAGAATATTAAATTGTTTTCTTCTAGAAGTAATTTCTGATTCACCTACTCCAATATTATATTGGGTACTAGTTGGCAAAGTGAAAATTACCTTTTGAATGGTTATATCGTCGTCTTTTTTGATGATACCGCTTTCCTTAATAGAAAATCTTGGCTTAGTTCTTAGATTATGATTTTTTAAATAAGCGTTGATGCTACTTTCGATTTGTCTTTTTATTTTTGGTGATTCATAAACTGCTAAATAGGGCAAATAAAATTCAGATAAAGTTTCAGTAAATACCGTATTTTTAGCATTTAAGAATTCTTTTGTTTCATCATATACATCTTTTATTGTTTGGCTAGAAATATCTTTCATTAATACCACATCTTTCTTTATATTCAAAGAAAATTATTTTCTTTGAGTAATTATTATATTATAAATTAATAAAAAAGTACATAATTATGCACTTTTTAAATTATTATAAATTACTTTAATGGTATAAAAGACGATATTTTACATTTTTAATGTTAATTTATTACAAACGGATTTGATGAAGTGCCATTTCCTCCAGATATCGTCGTTGTGCTCGTAAGAGAAACTGCCGGACGAAGACCGATCGCGAACGTCACCCAATAGCCGGTGACAAAGCCATGGTCTCCCACGTAAAGCACGTTGGCGTTACCAGCGAAGTAATTAGGCGAAAAGGACCAATACAAATTACTTGCATTTTCTCTTAAATAACTATTTATTGATGAATTATTATAATTTAATGCTTGATATCCAAAATAATCTATACTTCCAGCATATAATACTTCGTCCACTGTAAGTAAACCCACTTTATAATCTAATGCTCCATTACCATTAATTGTATCTGAAACTGTAAATTTAGATAACTTCCCGCCATCATTATCTAATGGACATATTAATGTTGGACCTGTTCCTACAGTTCCGTATGTTTTATTTGAAGTATCTATATAATAATAATTTGATCTAACCCCTTGTCTGACACTATATAATGTGTAATTTGTTCCGTATCCGAGTCCTGGATAATTGCCACTACTTTTATTTAATTTATTAGTTGTGGTATTTAAATATGATGTTATCATAGTTTGATTAGTTTTTGTACTTTTATCATTACACCAGATGGTATCTGCTAATTTAGTTTGATAACTTGCTAAGTTGTTTTTATACCATGTTTCTAAATTTTGTAAAATGGTACTCTTATTTATATTTGCATGGGTTTCGGCATATTTACTTGATCCAGCAGTTCCATACATAAACCCCATATAAGCATTGTCATTTGTTTGTGCATTATATTTAGTTTCATATGTTGTTCCACTATATCTTGCAAAGGCAGCGGTTGAAGTATTATTTGATGATGCACATGGACTTGCTACTTTATTTACATTATCATTATGAAGTACTAATTTAATTGAGCCATCTCCTGTTACTCTTACGATTCTCCAGCACTTATTTGCAAACTGTACATAATTATTCGTTACATTTCCTCTAAAATAATAACTCATGCCATAGTCATCTGGCGCTCCTGCTAGTACTGCTTCATTTACAGGTGATCCTTCTTTTCCTGGATTGGTTAAGGGCTGCATTATAGTTGGATATTTTGCTTTTATTCCTGCTAGTAGGGTTCCACTTCCTGCTTCGTCCCATCCTTTTGGTGATACTTCTACTGCTTTATCTCCTGATTCTATTTCTATATGGGCAGCAAATTTAGCTCCTTGTAAATAATTTTGATCTTCGCCATTATTTTTAAAATATATTTTTAAAGTGTATTTATGTTCTTTTGATGTACTTCCTGTATTAACAAAATATCCTTGGCCTAAATTAACATCATCTTTTCCAATATATTCTTTACTTATACTTGGGATAATATTTCCATTATTTCCTGTGCTTTTACTTTCTAAACTATAACTTAAACCTAAACCTTCAAATTCGTTATTATCTAAGACTATTTTTATTTTATAAAATAATACTAAATCTGTTGTATTTTTGCCGGTTACTTTAAATTCTTTAGTTACCCAAGCATCTTCCTTAGGATATATTTTCGATACCGTTATAGCATTAGATAAATCGGCATATTCTATAGATAAACTTCCAGCTTCCATTACAATAGTTGATTCACTTTCTTCTCCACTTATTCTAGCTGAAAAGAATGCATATGATAAACCTATCCCAATTACCATTGTTAAAACTACTATAAACATTACAATAATCGCATTATTTTTTTTAACATCTTTCATTCACAATTTCACCCGATATTTTCTATCTAATTATATAAATACCCCCCATGTCAAGTTAATATTGTGCATACAAAAAGTCTATGGTATTAACCATAGACATTGTATATTTAGGTTATATACTTTATATACGTTTTCCGTAAACCATAGTGCCTTTAATATCAGTTATTTCAACTGTGTAGTTTTCATTGTGATTTAATTTTTCTTTAATATGAACTTTAATATAATTTGAAGTATGGCCGACTGAATAATCATCATGATACTCTTCAATAAGAACATTTAAATTTTGATGAAGAAATAAATTATAGTACTCTTCCTCCATCTTATCAGATAGTTCTAACATGATATGAGTACGTCTTTTCTTTTCTTGATCGGTTACTAAGTTTTTCATTTTGGCAGCGACAGTGCCATCTCTTTTAGAATATGGAAAAACATGAATTTTACCAAATTTAATAGATTTTACAGTTTCGATAGTTTCGGCAAAATCTTTTAAAGTTTCCGATGGAAAACCAACTATTAAATCAGTTGTAATATTAATATCTGGTCTAACCTCTCTAATTTTATTTATAATTTCTTTAAATTTATTTACATCATATTTGCGGTTCATGGCTTTCAAAACATTATTTGAACCACTTTGAATAGGAATATGCAAATGATTACAAATCTTAGGATTGTTCTTTAATTCTTCTAAAAATTCATCATTTAGTTCAGTGATTTCAATACTGCTTATTCTGATTCTTTCTAGTTTGTCAATTTTAGAAATTTCTTTTATAAGTTTAGTAAATTCAGGGTAACTACCGGTATGTATTCCCGTTAAAACAATTTCTTTAAAACCACTTTCTACTAATTCTTTGATTTCTTCTACAGATTCATTAAAATCTTTATTACGAATAGTACCTCTTAAATAAGGAATAATACAATAAGTACAGTAGTTATTACAGCCGTCTTGAATTTTAACGAACGCTCTAGTTCGGTCTTCATAATTTTTTATTAACATATTTTCAAAATCAGTATTTTTCATATCGTAAAATTTAACGATTTTTTGATGATTTTTTTGATATTCGTTAACCATATCTACTATTTTAGTTTTATCTTTATTACCAATAAGAATATCGATATCTAGGGGTAATAATTCTTTTTGATGATTTTGACTTGAACAACCACAGACAGCAATTATGGCTTTTTCATTTCTTCTTTTAGCATTTCTAATAACTTTACGAGATTTTGCGTCACTTTGGTTTGTTACTGAGCACGTATTAATAATTATAACATCAGCTTCTTCTAAGGTATTTGCTTCATCGTATCCATTATTTAAAAAATTACTTTTTATAACTTCTGATTCATAGGTATTTACTTTACAACCTAAAGTTTCAATAAATATTTTCATTTTTACAACCTCTATTTCTTAGATATTATACCATGCAATTTTAAATTAATTGTTAGAAATAATATCTTTATTTAATTTTTAATCCCTTTAAATGCACTAGATATAATAACAATTTCAAATTTAGTTGTCAATTAAAGAAATGTTTATTTAGATAAACATAAAAAAATTACATTTCATCTAACTATTTAGATTACTTTGTAATTCTTTTAAAGCTCTTAAGAAATCTTCTTCTTTATCATAACTCATTAATTTTACTTCTAATTTATTTTCACTAGGAAAGGCACTTTCTTTAGCATTTAAATCAAATTTTTTAACTGATAAACTAGGAAGTTCATATTCAAAAGTATCATCGTAATTTATATTATTTTGCTGACTAGCTTTTTTTAATTCATCATAACTAATAATAGCGGTTTTTTCTTGCTCTTCTTCATAACTAGTTAATTTTATATTTTCGCCTTTATATTCATCTTCTATTTGTTTGCAGGCAGTTTCGATGTCAAACTCGTCATTAGTTTTGGAAGAAGGATTTTCTTCACTACATTTAATTAAATATAAAATATAGACAAATAAGACAATTAATAAAAATGTTCCTATAAAGAAGAAATAATCTCCCATACTAAGGGTATAAATAAACCCAAATAAATTTTCTAATACTTCTTTCATTTTAAATCACCAAAATTTCTTTCTATTATAAACTTTTTTCGTTACAATTTCAAATTTAATTATAATAGCACTAACATGCTTAAAAAATTATTGATAGCATGAATCAAGATTACATACCAAATATTATTTGATTTTACGTAAGTCCAAGATAATGCGACACCAATTGAAACATAGACAATGCCATAAGTTAAGGCTTCTGCTAAAGGCAATTCAGTAGGAAAAATATGCATTAAACCAAATACTAAACTACTTATTAAGATAAAAACATATTGATTTTTTATAATTTGACGAAAGCCTAAACGAAATATTCCCTCTTCTACTAGAGGCGCTAAAAAAGCAGATGTAATAAGCATTAAAATGGGCGATGAAGCTGATAAGACATTAATGATGTTTTGATTTTCACTTACAGTTAAATCGATACCAATAATTATACTTATTATGCCGGTTACCAAACTACTTACAATTTTTACAACTAAGAATATACATAAGAATTTAAGAAATTCACTGATATTAAAGTTCTTTCTTAAATTAGTAAAATCTCCATTTAAAGTTTTTCGGTATAAAATAATTACCGCGATAAATAGTAAACATTCACATAAGGCTTCTAAATATACTGCATCGTTATAATTAAATGATGTTTTATTTAGGCCAATAAAGCCTAATAAATAATTTACTATACTACCAATATTAAAAAATAGAATTAGTAATAAAATTATTTTTAAAATATTTAATATTTTTTGTTTCATGTTATCCTCACATTAATTTTCCGATTAATAAACTAGCAAATAATTCATAAAAAATGTAGGTAATAATACTAAAGGCGATATTGGAATTTTTCTTATATACATATGATAGTAAAATAAATAAGATAAGATATGGAATGACATTAATTAGTAAGAATATAAAGGTTCCTTTAATGATATAAGCTTTATATAAGGCGTATAAAAGACCACTAAAGAAAATGCCAGTCTTACCTTCAAAAAGATTATTAACTCCTAAAACAAAGACAATAACTTTAATAGCAGGTATGATTATAATATCTTTAAGAAATATTACTATTAAGTCAATGTTAAATGGTTTATTAAATATATTAGTGAATGATAATCCTAAATAATTGACACTAAAAGCGTTTGCTAAGACTTTTACAATATAATTAGTTAACATCATAGAGGCAAAAATTATTATGAAAGCTACTAAAGTATAAAGTAAGTTAGTTCCGATTTTATTATCAAATTTACTAAAAGCACTTTTTATTTCGGCACGATATACTAGAAAAATTAAAGCAAATAAGATTATATATATGACTAATGATATTATATTAGAATTAATATTACTTAAGTTTATATCTAAAGCGTTCATTAAGCGCCAAAAGTAAGTTTCTGTATACATTATAAGTAAAATACTTACAATTAATTTTATTAAATAACCTAAACCATTTTTCATACTGCATTACTCCTTACCTTAATATAATATAATACTTTTTTTAAGGGATAAAGCAATAAGTGTAAATTAGCATAAAGTTTACATTTTGTTAGACATTTACTATATCTTTTTTATTGATAATATAGACTTTTTTATTTTTATAAAATGCATAAAAGACATCTTTTAAATCAACCTTTTGTTTAACTAAATAGTAGTTTAGCCAAAGTTTGTTTTTCTTGATATTTTTTAGAGTTTCAGTTTGTATAACACCATCAATTATTAAAGCAATAGGATAATTAGTATTTAGTTTTAGTAAGTTATATTTAAAGATACTTAAGGTGCCATTGGTTTCTAAAAAAGCATATTCGACATCTTCAATCGATTTTATTTCTTTTTGTCTTAAACTAAATAATAAATCATCTAGACTATATCTTTGTTTTATCATTTCCTTATAGTTTATTTTTCCATGATTAATGATAATGCTAGGCTTTCCCGTTATAAAGGTTCTAAATCTCCTAGATTTTATAGAGATAAAAGCAAAGGCAATTTCGATTATAACTAAAACACTTATGGGCATGATGGTTAGTAAAATAGATTTATCGGTGTTTTCAATGCTGATGGCAACAAGTTCTGCAATTAGGATGGAAACAATAAGGTCAATAATGCCAAGCTGCCCTACTTCTCTTTTACCCATAAATCTATAACAAACAGCTACAAAGAAGTAAAAAAACGTGGTTCTCGTTACTACTGTAAATAATTCCATATTTTATCACCAGTAATATAATGGGCAAGTTTTTATTGTTTTAATCAAAAAAAGTTCTATGTCAAAACATAAAACCTTTAAAGTATTATTTGCTGCTCTAAAACTAAGTCGATATGATACTCTTCTTCTACTCTTGTTTTAATAAAATTAATTAGTTTTACAATATCTTCGCCAGTAGCATCACCAGTATTTATAATAAAGTTAGCATGCTTTTTAGATATTTCAGCTCCACCTATTTTGTATCCTTTTAGGTTTAAATCATCAATTAGTTTACCAGCAGCAAAACCTTCGGGATTTTTAAAAACAGAGCCAGCCGTTGGCTTATCTAAAGGTTGCGATGATTTTCTTTTTTCTATATGTTCTTTAATTATCTCTAAAGATTTTTCTTTATTTCCTTTTTTTAGATTTAAAGTAACTTTAAGAATAATTAAATCACGGTATTTTAAACTGCAAAAACGATAGGTAAAATCAATTTCATTTCTTTTGATAATTCTAATTTTATTATTTTCAATAACTTCTAATTCTTCAATATAGTTACATATTTCATCTTTATAGGCACCAGCGTTTCCTATAACAGCGCCACCAATCGTGCCAGGAATGCCACTTGCCCACTCTAAACCGGATAAGCCATGGCTTATAGTAGTATTTACTAATTGTGGAAGTAAGTAATTAGCAGGTACAATAACTTTATTACGATTAAACTCTATATCATTAAAATCTAGTTTTATAACTACTCCATCATAAATAGATGGCAAAATAATATTAGAGCCATTACCTATAACAAAATATTTCATTTTATTATCTATAATATACTTAAAAAGCATGGTTAATTTAATAATATCATTTACAATGATAAAGTATCTAGCTTTACAAGATACATTATAAGTATTTAGCTTTTTTAAATCATAATTTTCATAAACGAGACCATATTCATCAAACACGCTTATCACCTAATATAATTATATGATATAAAGATTTAAAAATCACTAAGAAACTGTTTTCGTTTGTTTTGTTCTTCTAAGGATGATAAGCTACTTAAATATTCATCAATAAAGCCCATTATGGCTGGTTTTCCTACATTTAATAAGTTTAACTCTTCATTAGTATAAACGGAAATTCTACTTAAGGCTTCTAAATTTCCTTGCGATGCGTTTATGTTATCGGCAATTTTATTTGCTAAAGAAGAACCTAATGCCGTGGCCATTTTATGATATGACAATAAAAATTTACAATTTAGGACATAAGTAGTTCTTTTGGTTTTAGGATCAAAAACTTTAGTGCGACCACGGTATCTTAAACTTAAGCTTTCTTTTAAAGTGTAAACTAAAAAGCCATAAAGATTATATAAATCATTATATGTTAAATCATAAGGATAACAAAAATCTAAAGTTTCTGAATCATAAAAATCGTATAAAGGAAAATTCTTTAAAGCTTTTAATGAATTTAAAACAGCTTTAATTTCCGCTTTGGAATATTTCTCAAAGAAAGCATCTAAACTAGTAACAATTGCCGCTAGTTCTCTTTCTTTTTGCGGAAAAACTTCATTTATTAAACGGATGTAACTAGTAGAATTTTTAGCACATTTTTGATAAATTCGTTTTTCGGTACCAGTTAATAATGCTGTAATTAATGGTCTTTCTTCGAAAGATACTGTTTCAGATTTTCCATTATATTCTTTGAGAAGTCTACTTATGTTGATGCCTTTTAATAAGTTATATATTCGTTTTTGTACAGTAATGGGCAAATTAGCATCCTTTTTATAATCGAATGTGGTTTCATCATAAGCCGTAAATATAATTTCTTGGTCTTGTTTATTTAAATTAAAAATTACTCTTCTTAAAAATATATGGTTACGAACTTTTAAAAAGGAAAATAAATCCGTTGTAAATCTTTGATAATCTTTAATAGTTTCAGGAATTAGACAGTAGATAAGATATGTAAGTCTGGATTCATCAGAACTACTTACATTATGACATTCTTTTAATGATGAAGCAAATTTATTTAAAATAATTTGAATATCGCTTTCATCTAATAAAGCAACTACATAAAAAAGCGTTTTTAAATCAGTATCAGGAAAATAATAAGGCAGATTTTTTAAAGTATCACTTTTGCTCATATTTTACTCCTTTTGGCGTTTTATTTTTTTTAGACCACAATGTGGCAAGGGATTCATCAGCAAATTCTTTAACGGTAGGACTTTCTTTAGATAATAAACTTTGTTCTTCCTTACTTAAAGCAAGATTGGCTACAATTTTAGACATTGATGAAGAATTTATATTTTGTGATAAAGTCATCATAACGATAAAGAATAATATATTTTGATGCATAGAACCAAATTTATTAAATAGTTCTTGATAAGCCGGAAGGTTTTTTAAAGCTGAAAGGTTTCTTTCTATCATTTCTTTTTCATCTTTAGTATCTACGATAATACATGAGAAGAGATTAACTTTTGGTCCAAATAAATTGGTTAATGAGACATTAATTTCTTTTATAACATCTTCAGGTTTAAGATTTACTTGAGCACATATTTCTTCTAAATTATATTCTAGGTTATTAGATAAACCATAATTTAAAATAAGTATTTTTTTAGATAAAGATGATAAAGATCTTGCATTTATTCTTTCAAGAAGATCTTTTTTAGTTATTACTAAGATGCTTTCATCAGAAGATGTTAAAGATGATTTTAATGGTAAATCTTTTGGTGTTGTTATTTTGATTTTAATTTTACAATTTGAAGAAAATAATTTACACAAAAGACAATCTATTATTTGGGAAGCCATAACGGGATTAACAGAAAAATCTTTGAATCTTATGCTTTCATTTTCAGAATCATTAGGTATAAATCTAGCTCTAAGAAAACATTTTTGTAATTTAGTTAAGGAGCTTTGTTCAATTAAATTTTCAAACTCTTCAAATGTAAGTTTCTTTTCATCTATGATACAGTTATCATATGAAACGTCTAAATCTTTAAAAATATCTAGTTCATCTAAAGATTCATCAGGTAAGAAGTCTTTTATATCAAAGATTCTTATTCTGTTTTTGCCATATAAAACCTTTAAAGCATTTTTTTCAATATTTTTAGCTAGTTTATAATTAATATTTAATCTATCACATATTTCTCTATATGACTTTGCTTTTATTGGAGTTAAACCATAAACTAATTTTATTAACTCTACTGACAAATTATCTAAGTTAGAAGCATATAAATCTTTAAGTAATCTTTCTTTTGAAATAAAATATATTGTTTTATTTGCTGAAATTAATTTAATTTTTAATTCTTTTTCTCTTTTTATTCTAGCATCATTTAAGAGATTAAATACCTTTCTAACTTCGATGAACGGAATACTCTGGTTACCTATATATTTAAAGGCTTTAGAACTAAAAAGTTTAAATATCATCTTTTTTTCGTAGTCAGAAAAATCAGCAATGATTCTATCAATTTCTTCTTTATCAGTGGTATTTAAAAACATGGATAAGCTAGTCGTAAACCTAGAATAAAGTGAAATCATTTCAGGAATGGTTACTTTTATTAAGGAAGTTATTTTATTAGTTAATATAGGGGGCGTTTTATTTAGTTTTTCACCGAAAGATTCTATTATTAGGGAAATATCTTCTTCTTTTAGTAATCCTACAATGATAAAAAGTGTTTCTTTGCTAACTTCTTCTTCAGGAAAATAAGCAAATAATCCTGGTTTTCTATGATTAGCTATTAAGCTTCGGTTTTCATAAACATTAAGATTATCATCTATTAAATAATGACTTAAAGATTTAAAACTAGAACTGTTTTTCATTTTTCTAATTGCTTTTTGCTCTATTTGTCTAATCCTTTCGCGGGTAAGATTATACCTTTTACCAATTTGATCTAAAGTTAATGGTTTATTATTTAGTAAACCCCATCTTAATATAATGATATTTCTTTCTCTTTCAGTTAAGTCAAGATTATTTAAAGCATTTTGAAGATCTTCTTTTATTTTTTTATCGAATATTTCTTCTTCAACATTTTCATTAGCAGCAACAAAATCGCCAAAGGTAGTATCACCATCTTCATTAACACTTGCGTCTAAACTTTTAAAATTATTAACTGCATATAATTTTAAATATTCTTTTACTTTAACTGGAGATATATTTAACTCTTCAGAAATCTTTTTAATAACCAATTCAGGATCATGAGGAAATTCACCATCTAGTTTTTCTTTTAAAGCAACAGCTTTAACTACTTTTTCATAAAGATGATTAGGCAGACGAATAGCTTTTCCGGTATTACTGATGGCTCTTCTAATAAGCTGCATTATCCACCATGTAGCATAAGTTGAAAATGCTCCTTTTTCAGGATTATATTTATCAACAGATTTCATTAAACCGATTATACCTTCTTGTAATAAATCTTCAAATGGTAAACCTCGACCATTATATTTTTGAGCGATAGAAAAAACTAATCTTAAATTATGATTTATAATCATTTCTCTTGCTGCACTGTCGCCTTTACTGGCTTTATCATGGAGAATAATTATTTCGTTTTGTGTAAGCAAAGGATAAGATGTTATTTGATTTTTAAAATCTTTAATGATGTCACTATTTAATGTAGAATTTGCTACTCCCGGCTTATCATATTCACTTAATATGGAATCATCTTGATCTGCTTCAATCGTTATTTTTTCAAGGTCAGCATACAAATTAATGATTAAAACAGCCATATCATTTTCTAAAACAACGGCAGGAATTTGATTTTGAGCGTTTAAGCTTAAACGAATTGTTTCTCTTATTTTAGGATCTTCTTTGATAATGTGAGTTAAAAATGCATATATTTCTTTTTCATCATTAGCAAATAAGGTATCAATGAAGGCACAAATCTTAATCAAACAATAAATAGAGTTTGCCTTAGTGGGATTGATATATTTAACAAAATTATTATATTCTTCTAATTTATTCATTATTATCTCCTTTCAAAGGCATTATTTCTTTTACATAGTTATTTAATGGGGCTTGTTTTAATGTATTTATTATACCGGTATACAAGACATCAAATATTTTACTATATTTTATTAGACACTTTTTAGCTATTTCATTAATTTCTGCTTCCGTTTTTCCAAATAATTTACATATATCAGCGATTTTGTATTTACCAGTTTCATCAACACGAAGAGCAAAAATAAGTAGTTCTTCAATATCTTGATTAGAACCTATAATAGTTAAACTATAAAATAGTTTTATTAAATTTTCTAAATCTTGATAAGAAAATTCTGGTGGTAAATTAATTTGTTTTACAGGTTCAACCGGTTCAACAGGATTTTTTGATGGTTCTATTTTGTTTGTTCCATGTTTTTCTTTAAACCAATAACCGATTATACTATTTATGGCATTTCGGTTATTTTTTATTTCTTTTTCATGGATTTCATCTAGATTGGAACCATAAGCAACAATTAATATTTGTTTGTACTTATTTGATAATTTATCAAATATCTTCCACATTTCAGCTTCGTCTTTTACATAAGGTTTTACCCTTTCAAAGAATGTTTTAGACTTTTTAGAAAAAGATTTTTTCTTAAATTTATAACTGATTATGTTATGAATAGTTATAATATTCGCTTTTATTTCTTCTTCATGAATTTCATCCAAATTAGGGCCAAAGGAAGCAATTAATATTTGTTTATAATTATCTGATAATGTAGCAAATATCTCCAACATTTCAGTTTCATCTTTGACATGAGACTTTACTCTTTCGTAAAATGTTTTAGTTTTCTTGTTAGAAACTTTTTTCTTAAATTTATTGTTAATTATATTTTCTATAGTTCTACTATTTTTAGAAATTTCTTCTCTGTGAGTTTCATCTAGATTAGGGCCAAATGCAGCTATTAATATTTGTTTATAATTATCTGATAATGTAGCGAATATCGCCAGCATTTCATTTTCATCTTTTACGTATGGTTTTACTCTTTCATAAAATGGTTTTGACTTTTTATTATAAGAATTTTTATTAGGACGCAGATTTTTATTAGGACGCTTTTCATTAAATTTATACCTGATTATGTTACGAATAGTTATATTATTAGCTTTTATTTCTTCTTCATGAATTTCATCCAAATTTGGACCAAAGGAAGCAATTAATGCTTGCTTGTAATGATTTGGTAAATCAGCAAATATCTCCCACATTTCAGTTTCGTCTTTGACATAAGGTTTTACTCTTTCATAAAATGGTTTTGACTTTTTATCAGAAGAATTTTTATTAGGACGCCTTTTATTAAATTTATACTTGATTATGTTACGGATAGTCATATTATTAACTTTTCTTTCTTCTTCGTTCATTTCATCTAAATTAGGGCCATAGGCAGCTATTAACACTTGCTTGTAGTGATCTGATAGATTAGCAAATATCTCCCACATTTCAGTTTCGTCTTTGACATAAGGTTTTACTCTTTCATAAAATGTTTTAGGATTTCTATCAGAAGTTTTATTCTTAAATTTATAACTGATTATACTATATATCGTTGATATATTTTTAGAAATTTCCTCTTCATGAATTTCATCTAGATTAGAGCCAAATGCAGCTATTAACACTTGTTTGTAGTTATCTGATAAACCATGGAATATCTCCCACATTTCAGCTTCATCTTTTATATAAGGTTTTACTCTTTCATAAAATGTTTTAAATTTCCTAGTAGGAGTTTTTTCTTTGAATTTGAAGATAATTATATTACTTATAAAGTGATGATTAGCTCTGATTTCTTCTTCATGAACTTCATCTAAATTGGTGCCGAATGCCGCGGTTAAAACTGTTTTATAGTAATCTGGTAAATCATCGAATATCTCCCACATTTCAGTTTCGTCTTTTACATAAGATTTTACTCTTTCATAAAATGTTTTAGGCGGTTTATAAGAAGGCTTTTTATCAGATGCTTTTTTCTTAAATTTATACCAAATTATGTTACGGATAGTTATAATATTAGCTTTTATTTCTTCTTCATGAATTTCATCTAAATTAGGGCCAAAGGAAGCAATTAACACTTGCTTGTAATTATCTGATAAAGCAGCAAATATCTCCCACATTTCAGCTTCATCTTTTATATAAGACTTTACTCTTTCATAAAATGTTTTAGGCTTTTTAGGAAGAGATTTTTTCTTATATTTATAACTGATTATGTTACGGATAGTATATTTATTTACTTTTATTTCCTCTTCATGAATTTCATCTAAATTAGAGCCAAAGGAAGCAATTAACACTTGCTTGTAATTATCTGATAAAGCAGCAAATATCTCCCACATTTCAGCTTCGTCTTTGACATATGATTTTACCCTTTCATAAAATGATTTAGGCTTTTTAGGAAGGGATTTTTTCTTAAATTTATAATTAATTATGTTACTGATAATTACTTTATTAGCTTTTATTTCTTTTTCATGAATTTCATCTAAATCAGGACCAAATGACGTGATTAATATTTGTTTATAGTTATCTGATAAACCGTCAAAAATTATCATCATCTCAGTCTCATCTTTTACATAAGACTTTACCCTTTCATAAAATGTTTTAGCTTTCTTATCAGAATTTTTTTTCTTATATTTATAGTTAATTATATTATTTATAGTTTGACGATTTGCTCTGATTTCTTCTTCATGAATTTCATCTAAATTAGGGCCAAATGCCGCGATTAATACTTGTTTATAGTTATCATATAAAGTAGCAAATATCGTCATCATTTCTGTTTCATCTTTGACATAAGGCTTTACTCTTTCATAAAAAGTTTTTATTTTTTTTGGCTTTGGTTTTGATTTTGGTTTTGATTTGAAATTAAAATAAATTATATTACTTATTATTTTACTATTTCGAGTAATTTCATCATTGTGAACTTCATCTAGATTAAGGCCAAAAGCGGCAATTAACACTTGTTTGTAGTTATCAGGTAAATCAGCAAATATCTCCCACATTTCAGCTTCATCTTTGACATAAGGTTTTACTCTTTCATAAAATGTTTTTTTATTTTTGCAAGCAATTTTTTCTTTAAAATTCTTATAAATAATATTATTTATAACTTGGCTATTGTTGGAAATTTCTTTTTCATGGATTTCATCTAGATTAGGACCATAGGCTGCAGTTAAAATTTGCTTATATCGATCTGATAAATTATTAAAAATTCCCCAAAGTTCATCATCATCTTTGACATAAGGCTTTACTCTTTCACGGAATGCTTTTTTATTTTTAGCAATGCTTCTTTCCTTAAATTTGTTAGTAATTATATTATTTATTGCTGCTCTATTTTTAAGAATTTCATCTTCATTAGCTTCATCTAAATTAGGACCAAAGGAAGCAATTAACACTTGTTTGAAACTATCTGATAAAGTAGCAAATATTTCCCACATTTCAGCTTCGTCTTTTACATAAGGCTTTACTCTTTCGGAAAATGATTTAGGTTTAATTTGATTTTGTTTAAATTTAAAGTTATTGTTAATTATATTTTCTATAGCAGACTGATTCTCTACAAATTTTGGTTCATTAAAGGCATCTAAATTAGAGCCGAATACTTCTTTAAATAAAGTCTGATCATTTGCGGGTAGACTTTTGAAAATATCCCACATTTTAGATTCGTCTTTGACAAAAGATTTAATTCTTTCATAAAAAGTATGATTTTCCATTTTTGCTGGAGTTAAAGGCTCTTTTATAGCTAATTTTTCATTAATTACACTTATTTTATGTTTTAGCATGTCACTAAATACGCTTATTATTTTTTCAATTTTTTCTTCTGGCAAATTAAATTCTTTGGCTACCATAGCAGGGGTATAATCGGGAGTATAATATTTTAAAATAATAAAACGATAGGTTTGAGATTTCATATTTTCTAAATAGAATTTTATCTGAACACTTAATAGATTGCGAGCTTTAGGATCAGTAACGTTAAAAGATGATAACATATGATTTATAATCTTATCATGGTCTTTGGTTATAGAAGGATATGGATGATTTTTGATTTGATAATCTACTGATAAAAATATACTGCTTTTAGCCCATGGAATAAATTTGGGATTTTTGTCCTTGTCATAATAATCTACTGCATTATTAGCGCCTCTTAAACCATATAAAAATAATACATCATATTCATATTTTGAATCTTTAAAATTCTTTAAAGTATCATATATAACTGAACTTAAATTATTTATAATTTTTTTACGAGCATCATTACTACCATTTTCCACTTCTTTTAGTAATCTTTGAAACTCCCTTTCACTATATAGTGGTAAGTAATCTTTTTTAGGCATTTTCATAAGTATTCCCCCTCATTGCATTTACGTTATATAATAGCATAAATCCCTTATATAAACAATAAAAACACTAGTTATTTTCTAGTGTCTTTAAGATATTACTTAGTCTTTTTTTCTCTTCTTCTAAAGATTCTTTTTCTTTATTAACAATATTAGCAGGAGCTTTAGAAACATAGTTTTCATTAGCAAGTAAGTTTTCTCTTCTTTGAATAGATTTTTCTAAAGTTTCTTTTTCTTTGATTAAGTTTTCTTTTTCGTCCTCTTTTAGGGAATTATCATAAAGAATAATATATTTATATTCTTTATATTCTACTTCTACTTTGCCATTATAATTAGAATTTTCAACAATTTTATCAGTTAATTTAAGCATTTTATTTGCTAGTTCACAATTATTTTCAGTCATTACTTCAAAGTCTTTTAGATTTAATTCGGCTTTTTTATTACGGAAATTAGTAATAAAGTCTAGCATATCATCGATATCGCTTTCTTCTTTTTCAAATACATATTTTTTATCATATTTTGGATAATTACTAATTTGAATATTTTCAGCATCTTTTACTGGTAAATAATTATATATCTCATCAGTAATAAAAGGCGCAAAAGGATGAAGCATTTTTAAGATATTAGTTAAAACTGTTAGTAATACTGATTTAGTAGTGTTATTTTGATTAAATTTAGCCATTTCTATATATTTGTCACAGAAATCAGTCCAGAAGAAATTATATAAATTTTCGCCAGCTAAGTTAAGATCAAATTTTTCCATGTATCTTGTTACATTTTTAATTGTCTTTTCTATTTTAGTTAAAATCCATTTATCAGCAGGAGTTAAATTTTCTAAAGTGTAATCTTCCTTTTGGAAGCCTTCTAAATTCATTAGTGTAAAGCGAGATGCATTCCATACTTTGTTTAAGAAGTTCCAAGTTGATTTTAACTTTTCTTGGTCATATTTTAAATCTAAACCATTGGTTACAGCAGTTGTTAAATAGTATCTTAAAGCATCAGCACCAAAAGTATTAATTTCATCAATTGGATCAATACCATTACCTAAACTTTTAGACATTTTTCTTCCTTTAGCATCTCTTACTAAGCCATGGATAATGCAGTATTCAAAAGGACGCTTACCAGTAAATTCTAAGCCTTGGAAAGTCATACGATTAACCCAGAAAGGAATTATATCATAACCAGTAACTAAAACATTATTAGGATAATATCTTTTAAAATCGTCAGTTTCATTAGGCCAGCCTAAAGTAGAAAATGGCCATAAAGCACTAGAGAACCAAGTATCTAGTACGTCTTCATCTTGAACCCAGCCCTCTTCTTTAGGTGCAGTTTCACCAACATATATTTTATCACCTTTATACCAAGCCGGAATACGGTGGCCCCACCAAAGTTGTCTAGAAATACACCAATCGTAAGTTATTTCCATCCAGTGGTTCATTACTTTTTCAAATCTTGATGGGACAAAATTAACTTTAGTGTCTTTATTTTTTTGATTAGCAAGTACAGCATCAGCAAGTGGTCTCATTTTTACAAACCATTGTTTTGATAGATAAGGTTCTACAGCAGCACCACTTCTTTGAGAATGGCCAACTGAGTGAGTAATTGGTTCAATACTAATTAATAATCCTGCTTCTTTTAAGTCATTTATTAAATTTTCACGACAAACATATCTATCTTGACCTTCGTATTTTCCAGCGTTTTCATTCATTGTAGCATCGGTATTTAAGCAAATTATTCTTTCTAAATTATGTCTTTGACCTACTTCAAAGTCGTTAGGATCATGCGCAGGAGTAATTTTAACAACACCAGTTCCAAACTCAGGATCAGCATGTTCGTCTGTTATTACAGGAATTTTTTTATTAACAATAGGTAAAATAACATTTTTACCAACATATTTTTGATATCTTTCATCATTAGGGCTTACAGCCACTGCTGTATCGCCAAATAGAGTTTCTGGTCTTGTAGTAGCAACATCTAAATATTCATCAGTTCCTTCAACCATATACTTAATATGATAAAAAGCGCCTTGATCGTCTTTATATTCTACTTCTTCATTGGATAAGGCCGTCATGGCAACAGGATCCCAGTTAATTATTCTTTCACCACGGTAAATTAATCCTTTATTATATAGATCAATAAATACTCTAGTTACAGCTTTATTTAATCCTTCGTCTAGAGTAAATCTTTCTTTACTATAATCTAAGGATAAACCAAGACTAGCCCACTGCTCATGAATACTACTAGCATATTCTTCTTTCCACTGCCATGCTCTTTCTAACCAGTCATTTCTTTCCATACTACGAGGATTTATGCCTTCACTTTTTAATTTAGCATCTATTTTGGCTTGGGTAGCGATGCCGGCATGATCCATACCAGGAAGCCATAAAGCATCAAAACCTTGCATTCTTTTAAAACGAATTATTACATCTTGAATAGAAGTATCCCAAGCATGACCTAAATGTAATTTACCTGTTACATTAGGTGGAGGTATTACAATAGTAAAAGGTATTTTACTTTTATCACCGGAATTAAAATAACCTTTTTCTTTCCAAGTTTCATATTTTCCTTTTTCAACTTCTAAATGATTATATTTTGGTTCTAACATTTTTTAAGCCTCATTTCTATATAAATACTTATTTCATTAAAGTATCTTTTAAACATTTCCTTATTTTCGATTAAATCATAAATTTTATCGAGATATTGCTTTTCATCTATTAATTTCAAAGTAATATCATAATTAACATCGTAAATATATGCTAGATTGCATAGGACATTATCAGCATAGGTTCTTACATCTTTTGTATTTATAACCTCATGATTCATAAAATTTGTATATACTTTAGGTGAGACATTAAAGCCTTCAAACTTACTTTTATATTTTTCACTGTTACTAATGATATAAAAAATATCTGTTTTGTCAGCATCTCTTATTAATTTACAAAATTTATTGTCAGCATATTTTTTCTCAATAAATGCTTTATTATGATTTTTAATAGCTGCATATAATATTTCTTCATCATCTGGGTTTACATTAAATTTTCTAATGAAATTATCATTTTTTAGAATTTCCACACCCATAGCACCGTGATCAAATATTTTAGTGCTAGTGAATTTACCAAATCTTGTATACTCATAAAATCTAGCTATATCATGAAGAAGCCCTATTTGAGTAGCAAGTTTCACGTCATGAAAATTATAATTTAATTCTTGGGCAAGTTTTTTTGATAAAATAGCGACTCTTTTAGAATGATAATATTTTAAATTTATTCCTTTTAAAGTCATATCATAATTATTAAAAACATATTCTTCAAATTCCCTATACATACTAATCAACCCTTCTTTAATTAAAAAATAGTTATAACATAAGGACGAACTAGCCGTGGTACCACCTTATTTTATAACTATTGTTATCTTTATAATATTTAACGCATATCAACGATTTTTCTCGGTATGCAACCTTCATATATTTTATTTATTAACTTACACCAAACGTTAACTCTCTTCAAAATAATAATATATTACTCCTCATACTTCTTGGAAAACTAACATTAGTATATATGATTTTATTTGAAAGTGCAAGATTTTTTAGTGCTTTTTTGAATGGAACAAGCCGGCGGTGATTAAATTTTATGTGTGAGTAGGCTTGCATAGTTATCTTAGGACCTAACATCGCGAATGACAACGACACCGGAGCCACCCGATGCTCCTCCATACTGATTAACAGAGCCTGCTCCGCCTCCGCCGCCTCCAGTATTAGCAGTGCCACTACTGCCGACACCATTATTCCAGTTACCTCCAGAGCCGCCGCCTCCAGAACCGCCAGAACCAGAGACTCCTCCGCCTCCGCCACCGCCACCAGCATAAAGTTCTCCAGTAGTTTCACCGAATTCACGTGTAGTAGTTCCTTGCCCAGAACCACCAGAACTACAATATGCACCACAGGTTCCGCCAGATCCTGATCCACCATCGGAACCTCCAGCGCCGCCAGCGTTTCGATTTCCTGATAAGCCACCGCCACCAGAACCACCGGTACCACCAGCTTTTAAAGTCGCACTTCCATTACCTCCCGAAATACTATAAGTAAATGCTGAAGTAGTGCCACCATTAGAACTAGCAGCACCACCGTTTCCAATAGTTATCGAATAATTACCAGTTTTGTTATCTAATCTTATATTTTTCTGAGTTTTAGTGTATCCACCGCCGCCACCTGGACCACCATAATTGGTATCAGATATGGAACCACCACCATGTCCACCACCGCCGCCTCCGCCAACTAGGAAGGCGTCGATATAAATAAGGCCATTTACTGTTAGAGTTCCACTAGTTAAAAGTTTCATTCGCCATGTATGAGTGCCATCGGTATTTTCGGTATCAGATATAACGCTGCAGTTACCTGTATATATAATCACAGGGTCTGATGGCTTGGAAGCAGCTTCTAAATTAGCGCAATCGTATCTTTTGGATAATACCTCATAAGTAACTTTTAATACCTCTGTAAAGTCGACCCTACATGTTGTTAAGCTTCTATCTAACTCAAATACATCGACTACCCATCCTTTTCCGGCTACGTACTTAAATACTCCTCTGGCAGTAGATACGCTTCCATCTTTATATGAACAAGTTATTCCGGTTTCATAATTGGGCTCGGTGGGAAAGGTTTCTACTTCTACGCCATCTACGTATGCGATGATTGATAAATTTCCTTCTAAGGATCCCGGCGTAAAGTTATTACTTATTTGATTGGTTAACGCTAATTCATTATGAATGTAACCGACATTTAAATCTATTTGGATATAATAATCTTTATCACCCTCATTATCACTTACAAGTTTAACGGTTTTTAGTTTGCCAGCTTTTACTATACCGTATATGTCGGGTGTTTCAAAATAATAAGAAATGTTTATAGTTGATGGATTTGAATCCATAAATTTAGTACAGTATTCATCTGTGCATACTTTATATATTATTTCATATTTAGTATCAATACTATTTTGAGAGATTAAGTTTACTTCAAATTGCTCAGTTTTACCAGCTTTTAATTTTATTATTCGGTCTCCGATTATTGTATTTGATGGTAGCTTTGTTCCCACACTTTCATTTAATTCTACTTCATTTATAATCATTTGGTATTTTAAATCGCCGATTGTTATATTAGTGCCATTTATATTTTTAGTTTTATTAAAATAACTAAAAGTTACATTTAATGCTAGACAGAAAAGAACTAAAACTGCACAAAAAGTTAAATACAAAATTCGCTTATTTTCCCTTATTTTATTTAAAATGTCACCTATTTTTTCTTTATATTTATTCATAGAAAATCACCCGATATTTTCTATCTTATTATATAAATAACCCCCCCCATGTCAAGTTAATGTTGCATACACAAAAAGTCTATGATATTAACCAGATATTGTGGCTGTAACCATAGACTTTTATTTTTTATTAATTAACTTCTAACATCTCGAATTACAACAATTCCTGAGTATCCAGCGTAACCGTTGCTACCATCGGTCTTACCTCCTTGGCCACCATTGCCAGAGTTTGCTACCGCTGGAGCATTACAACCAGCAGTTGAATAAGCAAAATTGTTGCCTTTTGTGCATCCAGATAAAGTGCCTTCTCCAAATTCACACGTCGTTGTTCCTTGCCCAGTTCCACTACTACTATTTCCATATTTAGCACCAGTATTGCATTCGACACCTTTATAATTACCTTGACCGCCACCAGAGCCACCATTTCCTCCACGGGGATCGTCGCCGCCACCATTACCTCCAGCTCCGCCGCTAACACTGCCACCAAATGCACTAGTAGTGCCTCCAGCACTGCCATTGCTTGAATAGCCGCCACCAGCTCCGCCGGCGCCGATTACTATTGAATAAGACGACGTTTTATTATCTAGGCGGACATCATTTAACGTTTTTGTGTAGCCTCCGCCACCTCCGCCACCAGAGTATTTTATACCATTATGTATTCTTCCGCCGCCGCCTCCTCCGCCGCCACCTACTAAGAAGGCATCTATATAAATAAGACCATCTACAGATAAAGTTCCATTAGATAATAGCATCATTCTCCATGTATGCGTTCCATCTGAATTGGTCGTATCAGATACTAAAGTACAATTACCTGAATAAGATATTATTGGGTCGTTAGATTTTTCGGCTTGATCTAAGTTAGCACAACTATATCTTTTGCTTAATATTTCATATGTTACTTTTAATACTTTTGTAAAATCAACTCTACAGGTTGTTAGGCTTTTATCTAAATCAAATACATCCACAACCCATCCTTTTTCAGCAGTATATTTAAAAACTCCTCTAGCTGTAGATGTACTTCCATTTTTATATAAACAAGTGATTCCTGTTTCATAATTAGGTTCTGTGGGAAAGGTTTCTACTTCTACTCCATCAACGTATGCAATGATAGATAAATTCCCTTCTAATGAGCCAGGTGAAAAATTATTACTTATTTGATTAGTTAATGCTAGCTCATTATGAGCATATCCGACATTTAAATCTATTTGAACATAATAATCTTTATCATCCTCACTATCACTTACTAATATTATTGATTTCATCTTGCCTGCTGATATTGTGCCACTCACGTCTGGTGTATCTATATGATATGCGATTTGGATTGTATTTGGTGTATCTATAAAACTAGTACAGTTTACATCCGTGCATACTCTATAGATTATTTCATATTTTGTATCAATTTCATTTAAAGATGAGAAAATCATATTAAACTGCTCTGTTTTTCCCGCTTTAAGTAGGATTATTCTGTCTCCAATAATTGTATTAGATGGTAGTTTTGTTCCCACACTTTCATTCGTTGTTACCTCATTTATTACCATTTTATATTTTAAATCACCAATAATTATATTAGCGCTATTTATATTTTTATTTTGCGTCATTAAACTAAAAGTCATATTTAATACTAAGCAAAATAAAAATAGAACTGTACAAAATGTTAAATACAAAATGCGCTTGTTTCCCTTTACTTTATTTAAAATATTACCTATTTTTTCTTTATACTTATTCATAGAAAATCACCCGATATTTTCTATCTTATTATATAAATAACCCCCCCC